>JAOAFH010000051.1 GCA_026416355.1 Clostridiales bacterium
TATAAACGTAAAGTAAAAATTTTTATTTTAAAGGAATAATCTATTAAATAGTAGCAAAACATAAAGATAACTTTACAAACTATTATTATATATAAAGTTAATTTGAGGTGCAATATGAAAAAAGATAATTATATTCCTAATAGCATATTAACCAATATTGATATTAATATGGAAGAAAACGAACATAAAAATAATACTGCAAATAATTTTGTTGATGACTTTAAATATAAAAAGAATAAGCTAGTTATTTTGCAGAGAATGCCATTGGAAATAAAAATTGATAAAGCTATAAAAGTTATTGAAGATGCTATTTATGAGTGTGGAAGAGAAAAAATTTATATATCGTATTCAGGTGGAAAAGACTCTACAGTATTATCACATTTAATAAGGAGCAAATATCCTAACATGTTACATATATTTTCAAATACAACGAATGAGTATCCAGAAACTATTGAACATATTAAATGGGAAGTAGACAATAATGGAATGAATTTAATTAGCACAATACCAAAAAATAAAAAAGGTGAATATATGAATTTTGAAAAAGTAGTTGAGAAATATGGTTATCCAATGTTTTCAAAAGAGATTGCCTGTGCTATTAGAGTATATAGAAGGGCTATGACGGAGAGAACAAAAGAGTATACTTATGATTATATCAATAGAAACTTTAAAAAATACTTAAGATATATAAATTGTAATATATCTGATAGATGCTGTGATGTTTTAAAAAAGAGACCAATAAAAGCAATAGAAAGAAAATTGGGTATGAAAGGAGTATTTTTAGGTATTTTAGCTGAAGAAAGTAGAAGAAGAACTAATGATTGGATAAAGCATGGATGTAATTTTTGGACTAAAACAAATTTGATAAGTAAACCTCTTAGTATTTGGACAGAAGATGATATTTATGAATACATTAATAGATATAATGTAAAAATATCTGATTTATATAATAAAGGATATTTAAGGAATGGATGCATGTATTGTGGATTTGGAGTACATTTAGAGGGAGATGAAAATAGATTTATTCGTTTAAAACAAACACATCCAAAAGCATACGAATATTTAATAGAGAATTTTAAAAGTATATTAGATGAATGTAACATAAAGTATTAAAATGAATAATAGTATAATCAACTAAAAAACTAAAATCCCCTCAAAGTGGAAATACTAATTTACAAGATAATAATACTGATATTTTTAATAAAAAATAGAAATTCTTATAAAATATTTTGATTTTTGGACGATAACTATAGAGATAAATTAAACTTTGAGGTGATTTGATGGATGTAAAGTATATAAACCCGTTTTTGCAATCATTTTTAAATGTATTACCGCAACTTGGAATAACAAATATAAAAAAGAGTAAAATCAGCCTAAAGGGTAAAGAGATAGAGAGCCATGGGGTTGTTATAATAGTTGGTGTTGTTGGAGATGCAAAGGGAAATGTTGTATATTCAACTACAACAGAGTGTGCAAAAAAGATAGCATCTTTAATGATGATGGGAATGCCAGTAGATGAGCTAGATGATATGGCACAAAGTGCATTATCGGAACTTGCAAATATGTTAACAGCAACAGCGGCAACTAATTTTTCACAGGTAGGAATAAATATAAATATATCAACACCAACTTTAGTACATGGTGATTTTGTAGCTAATACCGGTG
The DNA here is from genome assembly GCA_026416355.1 of Clostridiales bacterium. Lineage (GTDB taxonomy): Bacteria > Bacillota > Clostridia > Clostridiales > Caloramatoraceae > Thermobrachium. Next base: position 1,666 of record JAOAFH010000051.1, read on the forward strand.
TTAATCAAACAGTTTGTATAGAGATGTTGGTGGAAGATATGCACTTTGAAATCAATGTTTCTTTAGAATCATAATAGAAGTCCCCCTAAGTGGTGATAGTAATATCATTACTTAGGGGGACTTCTTATTATTGAGATATTTAATTAAATAAATTATGTATAAATGGTTATATTAGGTTAAAGATTATGTTATAATGGTAACAAATACAATATTCAGAAAATTTATAAGAATCATTACAAATATACTTATTGTTTGGGGGGATAATTAATGAGCTCATTCAAAGTTATTGAAATTAAAGAAAGCGTTTTCAGTGACAACAACAAACAAGCAGACAAGCTAAGGGAAGAACTAAAGAAAAACAAAACATTTCTTTTAAACCTCATGTCATCTCCTGGTTCAGGAAAAACAACCACAGTTTTAAGAACAATTGAAGCTCTAAAGGATGAAATGAAGATTGGGGTTCTAGAGGCTGATATTGATTCAGATGTTGATGCCGAAAAGGTTTCAAAAACAGGGGCAAAGGTAATTCAGTTACATACTGGTGGGATGTGCCATTTAGATGCCGACATGACAAATCAAGGGATAACAGAACTTGGAATAGAGGGAATAGACCTTGCGATATTAGAAAATGTGGGCAACCTTGTGTGCCCTGCAGAGTTTGATACAGGGGCATCAAAAAATGCAATGATTTTAAGTGTACCAGAGGGAGATGATAAACCTCTAAAATATCCTTTAATGTTTTCAATAGTAGATGTTTTGTTAATTAATAAAATAGATGCAATGGGTATATTTGATTTTGATATAGAGGCTGTAAAAAAGAGAGTTGAAAAACTAAATCCAAATATAAAGGTCATCCCAATATCAGCAAAGACTGGGGAAGGAATTGATGAGTGGGTAGCTTGGCTAAGGGAACAAGTTAAAAAGTGGAATGAATAATTATTATTAAAATATAAGGGGGATATTTATGGTTAAGGAAAAGGTATTAGACTATGCAAACAAAATAAGCAGGACAAAAAGAGGAGCAAAGGATGAGATAAAGCCAGAGTACCCAGAGTATAAAATTCTTGAGCCAATCTTAACAGATGAGATGGCAGAGGTTGCACTTTGTCTTGAGTTTAGAAAGCCAATGAGTGCTGCAGAGATTGCACCTCTTTGTGGAAAGTCGGTTGAGGAGACAGAAAAGATTCTTTGGGATTTGGCAGTTGCAGGTGCGGCTGTTGTAAATGAGATTGATGGTGTTAATAAGTATTGGCATGATGTTTGGGTTCCAGGTCATATGGAGATGATAGTAAATAACAAGGAAAATGTAAAAAAATATCCTCAGCTTGGAGTAGCATTTGATGCATATGGAAAAAGAAAAGGCCCTGTAGCTGCTGGTAATGTTCCTGTTGGGGCAGGTCCAATGCGTGTAATTCCAATTGAACAGTCAATTCAAGGTGAAACAAGAAGGGCATCCTTTGAAGAGGTTTCAAAGTATCTAAGTGAAAATTCAATATTTTCAGTTTCAGATTGTTCATGTCGTACATCAAGGGAGGTTATGGGAGAAGGCTGTGGACATTTGAAGGAAGATATGTGTATTCAAATGGGACATGCTGCTGAGTATTATATAAAAACAGGAAGAGGAAGACAAATAACAAGGGAAGAGGCATTTGAGATTATAAAAAGGGCAGAAGAAAATGGACTGATGCATAGTATTCCAAATCTCGATGGACTAGGAAAAACTCATGCTATTTGTAACTGCTGTGGATGTGGTTGTTTTGCTATGAGAATCGCCAATATGTATGTAAATCCTGATATGGTTCGTTCAAATTATGTATCTTATGTAGATAAGGACAAGTGTGTTGCATGTGGAGAGTGTGTTGAAAACTGCCCAACTAATGCCCTAAAGCTTGGCCAAAAGCTTTGTTCAAAGACACCAATTAAAGAAAAGAAAAGAGAGCTTCCATATGACACAGAGTGGGGAGAAGATAAGTGGAATTTAGAATATAGAACAAATAGAAAGGTTGTTATGGAAACAGGTTCTAGTCCATGTAAGGCTGAGTGTCCTGCACATATTGGAATTCAAGGCTATATTAAGCTTGCATCCCAAGGAAGATACAAAGAGGCACTAGAGCTTATAAAGCAGGAAAATCCTTTCCCTGCTGTTTGTGGACGTGTTTGTCCAAGATATTGTGAATCAGCTTGTACTAGAGGAGATATAGATGAACCTTTAGCAGTAGATGAAATAAAGAAGTTTATTGCAGAACAGGATCTAAGAAGTGATAGACGTTTTGTTCCTAAAAAGAGACATGATTACGGTAAAAAGATTGCAATAGTAGGGGCAGGCCCTGCAGGGTTATCATGTGCATATTATTTAGCAATAGATGGATACAAAGTTACTGTATTTGAAAAGGAAAAGAAACTAGGTGGAATGTTAACACTAGGAATTCCTTTATTTAGACTTGAAAAGGATGTAGTTGAGGCAGAAATTGATGTTTTAAGGGAGCTAGGTGTTGAGTTTAAAACAGGTGTTGAGGTTGGTAAGGATATAACTTTAAATGATTTAAGAAGACAAGGCTATGAGGCATTTTATATTGCAATAGGTGCACAAGCTGGTAGAAAGCTTGGAATAGAAGGAGAAGATGAACAAGAAGTTTTAACTGGTGTTGAGTTTTTAAGAAGGGTTAACCTAGGAGAACAACAAAAGCTTAATGGAAAGGTTGTTGTAATTGGTGGTGGAAATGTTGCAATAGATGTTGCAAGAACAGCAACAAGAATGGGGGCAACAGGTGTTGATATGTTCTGTCTAGAAAAGAGAGAGGAAATGCCTGCACTTGATGAGGAAATAGAAGAGGCACTATCTGAGAAAGTAGCAATCAATAACTCATGGGGACCAAAGAGAATAATAGTTGAAAATGGCAAAGTAGTAGGTGTTGAATTTAAAAAGTGTATTTCTGTATTTGATGAGAATAAGAAGTTTAGTCCAAAATATGATGAAAATGAAACAATGGTGGTAGATGCAGACTATGTATTGATTTCAGTAGGTCAGGCAATTGATTGGGGTGGACTAATAAAGGATTCAAAAATTGAACTAAATAAAAATAATACAATAAAAGTAGATCCAGTTACTTATCAAACAGGAGAAGAGGATGTTTTTGCAGGTGGAGATGCTGTATCTGGTCCAAAGTTTGCAATTGATGCAATTGCAATGGGAAAAGAAGGGGCAATTTCAATACACCGTTTTGTTAACAAAGGTCAAAGCTTAGTTTTAGGTCGTCTAAAGAGGGATTATAGGGCATTTGATAAGTCAAATTTAGAGCTTGGTGGATATGACCGTTATCCAAGACAAAAACTAAGCCATGTAGATGGAGACAAGTGGAAGGAAACATTTAGAGATTTACGTGGCACATTTACAGAAGAACAGGTTAAAAAGGAAACAGAAAGGTGTCTTGGCTGTGGAGCTACAGTTGTTGATGAGTTTATGTGTGTTGGTTGTGGCCAATGTGTAACTAGATGTAAATTTGATGCCATAAAGCTTGTTAGAAAGTATGATAAGGAAAACCCAGATTTTGAGGATTTAAAATCAACTATTGTAAAATATGCCCTAAAACGCAAGGTAAGAATTGCTGTTAAAAAGCCTATTAAGGCACTAAAAAGAATTATTTCGGGTGAAAAAGTAGCAGGTGTTAAATAGTAACTTAGGGGGAGGTTTTTCTCCCTAGGTTAAATAGGGGTGAGAATTTTGCACGAATTAGGTGTTGTATTAGAAGTTGTTAAGACTGTTGAGAATTTTGCTAAGGCAAATGGACTTACAAAGATAGATACATTAGTTCTTCAAATTGGAGAGCTATCATCAATGATTCCAAGGTATATAGAGGCTTGTTATCCTGCTGCCGTTGATGGAACACTACTTCAGGATACTAAGCTTAAAATAGAGATATTACCTGGAAATGCAATTTGCAAGCATTGTGAAAAGGTGTTTAATGTAATTGAGAATAATGGGGTTTGTCCAAAATGTCAAAGCAAAGAATTTAACCTCTTAGGAGGCAAGGAATTTATAATTAAAGAAATAGTTGCATGCTAAAAAAAGTAAACAAAAGGTGAAATGCACCTTTTGTTTACTTTTTTACTATTCAAGCATTAAATTTTTAAATGAAAGTACATTTATATTTTTAGCATCAGATTTAATAAATTCAATCTCTACTGTATCTCCTTCTTTTGTTAATGTAATAGCTTGAGATTGATTTAAAGATACAATAAATATATTTTTATAGCCTTCAACCATAACAGAGTAGTATGAGTTGTTGTTTTGTATAAATTGATTTATACGAACTACCTTTGCAGTTATTTTAACCTTTTCTCCTGTTGTGTTAGATAGTTGATTTTTGTTAATTAGCATCTTTATATATTCATTTTTTGCAGTGTTTATATCATCGCCTATTCCAATTAGTGTATAGTCTTGAACATTTACAAATGCAAACATTTTAATTAATCCATTTTTATCGCTAAGTGGAACAAGGTATGTTGGGTTGTTTTCAACCCTTAAAAGTAGAGGGAATGAACCACTGTATCCAAGGTGCTGAACCTTTCCTTCTGCAGATTGTATTGCAGAATTTTCAATAGCACCAGATATACTAAAGAATGTTGTTTCTCCAGTTCTTGTGTTTGTTAGGTAAAATCCTAGTAGTGATGAGTCTTTGCCAACACTTGTTACACCACTATAGAAATAGCAGTTATTGTTGTTATATAGTATGGCAGAGCCTTCAGTTGTTTTTATTTTTCCCTTATGGTTAAATAGTCTAAAACCATTTTTATACTTTCCTCTATAGTCTAAGTTTTGTATAGCAATATCTTTGTTAACTATTCTGTCAATCCAATTTGGTGCATTTTCTTTAGAATAATATTCTGTTTCTCCTGTTTGTGCATTCATGGTAATAACGCCTACAACTTCTTTTCCTTTAAATCCAACTCTATATTCAAAAACAGATGCTGTCCAATATGGTGTAAGGTTGTCATCAACTTCGAATGTTATGTCTATTAGGTTTTTGTTTGGATATCTAAAATAGAACATCCTAGATACATCTTCATTTAAATATGAACCTTGTCCATATCTAACTTTGTCCTTTATTACGTTTATTTCTTTAGTAGTTGCATTTAAAATTATATATGGCACATATCCTTTGTTGTTTAGCCAACTAAAAAATCCTGTATATTCTAGTGGTGCCACATAGTAAAGTTGTCCTTTTATATTTTGAAGTGTAAGGTTTCCTATTTTTGTAAAGCTTCCGTAGTTACCTAATGTTCCTATATGCTTGTCCATAAGCTGTTTAGCCATATCCTCAGTCACAAGTGGAGCTTTAGATATATCAAATGGATGCATTTCCTTATTAAAGTCCATTGTTGTAGGTTCTTTTATAATATTTGCTAGTTTCCTAGCCTTAAATAGTGGTGTGTTTAGTATGTCGTATGATATAAGCATTAAAAATAATACAATTGGGATTAGAAGTGTAATACTAAATAGTTTGTCGTTTTTAGCTTTAGAAGCCCTATAAACTATTTGAATTAAAATAGCCAATAAAACTATTATTTCAAATATAAAAAATGGGTTAAAGTTTAGTGGAATTAATAGAACGTACTGAAAAATGAAAATTAAAAAGATGAATAAAATTGATAAAGAAATAATCATTACGGCAACCTCCTAAAAGTTTTATGTGATAATTATAACAAAATTTTCAAGGTAATAGAATATCTATTTCAGAATAGTTAGAAATAAGATATAATCAATTTGTGGGGTGAAAATATGTGTGGACGAGTTGTACTTGAAAGTGATTTTAATGATATTTTAAAAAGGTTTTTTATAGAGCAAAATGAAGTAGTTGAATTTAAAAATGGTGAAGGCTTTCCTGGGGATAGTCTACCTGTTATCGTAAATAAAGAAAAAAAGAGGCTTGAGCTTCATTCTTGGGGATTTATAGTTAATGATAAAAGAGTTATAAATGCAAGAGCTGAAACAGTTTTAGAAAAGTCTCTTTTTAGAAATTGTTTTATTAATAATAGATGTTTAGTTCCAGTTAATGGGTTTTATGAGTGGAAAAGAGATGGTAATAAAAAGGTTAAGCATAAAATTACACTAAATGGAGAAGAGATTTTTTCACTAGCAGGGATATATAGAGATTTTTTAGATAGAGATGGCAAAGTAAAAAGGTGTGTAACGATAATTACAACAGAGCCCAATTTAGAGATGAGAAGTATTCATAATAGAATGCCTGTTATTATAGACAAAAAAGATGAGGAGTTATATTTAGAAAATAGATTTGATAATAGTCTACTAAATTTATTAAAACCTATAGATGATGGAAGATTAGTAATTAGTAGAGTAGATAAATTAGAATATGAAAATATTAGTTTTTTCTAGATTTAAGGGGGATGAGGTTATGGGAATTAGGCAAAAATTATTAGGTGGACTTGATGGAAATGCATATTACAGTATTATTATGGAGCCACTATGGGCGGTTTTTGGTGGTATGATTTTTTTCTATCAACCACTTTACATGAAACATTTAAATGTTTCCGAGGTTCAGATGGGATTTTTAAATTCCCTTGCTGCTGTTTTAGCAGTTTTAACGTCTTTTGTTGCAGGTCCAATTACAGATAGGTATGGTAGAAAGAAAACAACACTTGTGTTTGACCTTGTTTGCTGGAGTGCAACAATGTTTGTGTGGGCAGTTTCTCAGAACTATTGGTATTTTTTAATTGCTGTTGTTTTGAATTCATTTAATAAGATTTCATATATTTCTTGGACTTGTTTATCTGTTGAGGATACTCCAGAGGATAAGAGGGTTTACTTTTTTAGCCTTATTATGATTATAAATTTAGCATCAGGTATTTTTGCACCAATTGCAGGTGTTCTAGTTGATAAAATAGGTGTTGTTTATGCCATGAGGATAATATATGGACTTGGGTTTTTAAGTATGACTGCAATGTTTTTGATAAGAAATAAGTTTGTTAAGGAAACAGAGCTAGGTAAAAAGTTAATGAAGCAGCATAGCGAGATTACAATTAAGGATAAGATAAAAGACTATAAAGAGGCAATTTTATATTTTTATAACAGCAAAGTTACCCTTATTGTGTTTTTTATTTTACTAATTGGTCAGCTTCAGATTTCATTTTTGTATTTCCAAGCAGTTTATCTAAAGGATGTTGTTGGAATGAAGGAATCATTAACTTCTATGGTTCCAGGAATTTCAGCCATAACTAATTTGGTTGTTTATTTTGGGTTTATGGAGATATTAAGAAGAAGGGGAGATAAATTTAGCTTAGTTACAGGCCTTTTATTAAATACAATAGGAGTATTTTTATTGATCTTAGTAAGGCCAAAGGGATATATTCTCTTATTAATCAGCACAATTTTCATGGCAGCAGGCAATCTTATAACTATTACGTTTAGGGAGACCATATGGAACAATGTAATAGGAGAAAAGGAAAGGGCAAAGGTATTTTCTGCTGCAAGTAGTTTGATTGCACTTATTACAATTCCAGCAGGATATTTATCAGGATATATGTATAAGCTAAATCCAGTTTATCCTTTTTTGGTTAGTGTAATTTTATATTTAGTTGGTACATATATAGCTGTGGTGGTTAAGAGGATGGATAATTTAAATTAAAGTATTGACATAAATGCTTAATTTGATTTATAATTAAATCAAATCTGAATATTGTTTGATTTTTGAATCAGCGTGCAACGATAGGCAAGAGCTGAAAGGGAAACCTTTTGGCTCTTTTTTGTTTTCCCAAAATTAATTAAACATATTCAGATTATAATAATTTTATATGAAGGGGGATTTATATGAGAAACAACTTACTAACCAATCTTCAAAAGCTTGGTAAAGCTTTAATGACACCAGTTGCAGTATTACCTGCAGCAGCACTTTTACTAAGACTAGGTGCAGATGATGTTTTAGGATTAAAGTGGATGTTTGCCGCAGGCGACGCTGTATTTGGAAATCTTGCACTACTATTTGCAATAGGTATTGCTATAGGTCTTGCAGAAGAAAATAATGGAGTTGCAGGGCTTGCAGCAGCAGTTGGATATTTTGTACTTACAAAAGTTGCGGTTACCTTTGATGAAAAAATTAATATGGGTGTACTTGCAGGTATCATAGTTGGTGCTTTAGCAGGATATCTATATAACAAGTATAAGTCAATTAAAGTTCCAGATTTTCTTGGATTCTTTGGAGGAAAAAGATTTGTACCAATTATAACTTCATTTTATACTTTAATAATCGGTGTAATTGCAGGATATGTATGGCCACTTATTCAAAATGGAATTAGTTCATTTGGTAATGCAATTGCAAACTCAGGTGCAGTTGGTGCAGGTATTTTTGGATTTTTAAATAGATTACTTATACCTGTTGGTCTACACCATGTACTAAATTCATTTGTTTGGTTCCAATTTGGTGAGTTTACTAATGCTGCAGGAAAAGTAGTTACAGGTGATTTAACTAGATTCTTTGCAGGAGACCCTAATGCAGGTAACTTTATGACTGGTTTCTTCCCAATTATGATGTTTGCATTACCTGCTGCTTGCCTAGCTATGATAACAGCTGCTAAAAAAGAGCATAGAAAAGAAGTTACAGGTATGCTTCTTGGTGTAGCATTTACATCATTTTTAACAGGTATTACAGAGCCTATTGAATTTACATTTATGTTCTTATCACCTATACTTTATGGACTTCATGCAGTTTTAACAGGATTATCTCTTGCAATTTCTACAGCACTAGGTGTTAAATTAGGTTTTGGTTTTTCAGCAGGACTAATCGACTATGTTTTAAGCTTTGGTATTGCAACAAAGCCACTTTTAGCAATAGTTATTGGATTGATATTTGGTGCGATTTACTATTTTGTATTCCTATATATTATCAAAAAATATGATTTACCAACTCCAGGTAGAGTAGAAGAAGAATCTGTTGTATTATCAGGCATAGGAAATTCAGAATTAAAAGAAAAGGGAATATTTATACTTGAAGCCCTAGGTGGAAAGGAAAATATTGAAAATATTGATGCATGTATAACTAGAATAAGAGTTACTTTGAAAGATAATTCAAAGGTTAATGAAAAGAGATTAAAAGAGCTTGGAGCAACAGGAATCATAAAGCTTGGTTCAAATAATATGCAAATTGTAGTTGGAACTATTGCCGATCCATTAGTTACACATATAAAGGCAATGATGTAGTTAAATTTTAGGAGCCTCTATAGGCTCCTATATTTTGAAAAAGAGGGTGGGTAATAATGGTTAAGAGGTTTTTAGATTGTTTTAGTTCCGATTTTGAAAAAATGTCTAAAAAAGAGATTATAGAGTCTATTAGGCTAAGTGAAGGTAGAGTGATTGTTTCAGAAGTTATTGGGCTTGTACAACCTGTTTTATATGATATAAGCAATGCAGAGCTTTCATGTGCTTTTGGTGCAGATATTATATTACTTAATATGTTTGATGTATATAATCCTGTTTTTAATGGAATAGGCAATATTGATAAGAAGAAAATAATAAAAGAGTTAAAGAGGCTGACAGGAAGAATAGTTGCAGTTAATTTAGAGCCAATAGATGAAACAGATGAAATAGTAAAAAAAATTGTTTCTGAAGGTAGACGTGCTAATGTAGATACTGCTGGTGAACTTGTATCTTTAGGTGCCGATATGGTTGTTATTACTGCAAATCCAAAGACGTCAGTATCTAATAAAAATATTATTAAGGCTATTAGAGATATAAAAAATGAAATAGGTGAGAATATTATAATTGCAGCAGGAAAAATGCATGCGGCAGGAAATATAAGAGAAAGTGGAAGTAAAATAATTAACATTAATGAATTAAATGAGTTTATAGATGCAGGTTGTGATATTGTACTTTTGCCAGCTCCTGGTACAGTTCCTGGAATTACACTTGATTATATAAAATCATTAATTGATTTTGTACATGATAAGGGCAAATTAGCAATGACAACAATAGGAACTTCGCAAGAGGGGGCAGATAAAGAAACAATCAAATCAATAGCACTTATGTGTAAGATGGCTGGTGCTGATATGCACCATTTAGGTGATGCTGGACTTGTGGGTATTGCGATACCAGAGAATATAATGGAATATAGTATAGCTATAAGAGGCAAAAGGCATACATATAGCAGAATGGCTAGATCTATTAATAGATAGTAATAGAGATTGTTAAAATAACTTTATAAATTGAGGAATATTTTGTATAATACATTTGTATAGTTTACTAAATCTACTTATTGTATAAATAAGTAGTAAGAAAAGGTAGGTGAGTTTATGCAATATGATGATTATATAGTAGAAAAGGTATTTAATAACAATGTATTGCTTGTGAAGCATAAGGGTAAAGAAAAGATAGTAATCAAAAAGGGCCTTGGTTTTCAAAAGAAACAAGGTGATTGTTTAAGTAGCAATATAAGATTTGATAAAATATTTATTTTAGAAAACAATGAAGTAAGTAATAATTTTAGACAATTAGTAACAAGAGTTGATGATGATATTATAGGTATTTGTGAAGAAATACTTAGTTTTATTGATTCAGAGGTAGATACAACATTAGATGAAAATGTCCATGTTAGATTGATAGATCATATTGCATTTACTCTAGAGAGAATAAAACAAAAGGATACAATAGTTAATCCTTTTATAGTTGAGATAGAAATTTTATATCCAAAGGAAATGGAGCTAGCTGAAAGAGCTGTTAGAATGTTAGAAAAGAGGACAGGCATATGTATTCCATATGATGAAGTAGGTTCAATAGCACTTCATATTCATTCTGCTATTAATAAAGATAAGATTTCTAATTCTATTAAATATGCATATATTGCAAATTCAGCAGTTGAAATTATAGAGGATAAACTAAATATAGAGATATCAAGAAATTCTATTGATTATGCAAGGTTCATTTCACATATTAGGTTTGCTGTAGAGAGAATAATTAAAGAAATACCAATTAAGAATGATTTGATTTCTTCTATTAAAACAACTTATAAGCAGTCATATAACCTTGCTAGTGAAATAGCAAGGTTTATTGAAGGCGAATTATATAAAAAGGTTCCAGAGGAAGAGGTAGGTTATATAACTATCCATGTAGAAAGACTAAAAAATGCTTCGATATAAATGATACAAAGGAATGATTTTATGAATGCTATTATAAATGGAAAAATAATAACTGAAAATGAAATATTGTACGACAAAGTGCTATTATTTGATAAAAAAATTGTGGATATTGTGGACAAGAAAGAATTTAATAAAAATTCAGTAAAATTTGTTGATGTTATGGGTAACTATGTATCAGCAGGTTTTATAGATATTCACATACATGGTTCAGGTGGATGTGACACAATGGATGGAGATTATGAGGCACTTGATGTTATAAGTAAAACTATTGCAAAGCGTGGAGTAACGTCTTTTTTAGCTACAACAATGACTATGGAAAAAGAAAAGATATATAGTGCACTAGATAATATACGCATTTCAATAAATAATGGACTAAGTGGTGCAAATTTAATTGGTGCACATTTAGAGGGGCCATTTATTAATAATAAATATAAAGGAGCACAAAACGAAAAGTATATACTAGAGCCAAGCTTTGAGTTTATTAAGGATTATGTTGATGTTATAAAAATAATAACTATGGCTCCTGAGTGTGATAAGGACTTTAGATTTGTAGAAAAACTAAGTGAAATAAAAAATATTACTTTATCTATGGGGCATACTAATACAAGTTATGATATAGCAATTGAGGCTATAAATAAAGGTATTACACATGCAACACATACATTTAATGCTATGTCACCTTTTAATCACAGAGAGCCAGGTGCTGTTGGTGCAATATTTAATTCTGATATTACATGTGAAGTCATAGCGGACTTAGTACATGTTCACCCTGCTTCAATAGATGTTCTACTTAAAATTAAGGGAAAAGATAAGGTGGTATTAATTACTGATTCTATGAGGGCAGGATGCATGAAAAAAGGGGAGTATGAATTAGGTGGACAAAAGGTGATAGTTGATGATGTATCTGCAAGGCTTGAGGACGGAACTCTTGCAGGGAGTATTTTAACACTAAATAAAGCTGTGTATAATGTGATAAATTCTTTAGGTTTAAATTTAATAGATGCTGTTAAAATGGCAACTATAAATCCAGCTAAAGTAATAAAAATAGATGATAAAAAGGGAAGTTTAAATAAAGGTAAAGATGCAGATATTATAGTTTTTAATGATAATATAGAGGTTCTATATACATTTGTAAATGGGAAAGAGGTATATAGAGCATAATTAAGGAGGGATACAATGCGAATTATTGTAGCCAAAGATTATGATGAGTTAAGTAAAAAGGCTGCTGATATAGTTGCAAGTCAACTTATATTAAAACCAAAGAGTGTGTTAGGGCTTGCAACAGGTGGTACACCAGTTGGAATGTATAGAGAACTAGTTAAAATGTTTAGAGAGGGTAAATTTAGCTTTAAAGATGTTACTACATTTAATTTAGATGAGTATTATGGACTTGATAGAGATAATCCTCAAAGTTATTATTTTTATATGATGGAGAATTTGTTTAAACATGTTGACATAGATTTAAATAACATAAATATTCCAAATGGAAGAGCAGAAAATATTGAAAAAGAGTGTATGGAATATGAAGAAAAAATAGAAAAAGCAGGTGGTATTGACCTTCAGGTTTTAGGAATAGGCAAAAATGGACATATTGGTTTTAATGAACCAGATGTAAAGTTTGAAGCTAAAACACATTTGGTAAGGTTAGATGAAGATACAATAAGGGCAAACTCAAGGTTTTTTAATTCAATAGAAGAGGTTCCAACTAAAGCTATTAGTATGGGAATAAAGACAATAATGCATTCAAGAAAAATAATTATGTTAGCATCTGGTAAAGAAAAAGCAGGTATTATAGAAAA
>JAOAFH010000065.1 GCA_026416355.1 Clostridiales bacterium
AAAATTTTTTATTGATTTGTTGTAGTGTTTCACTAGATTAAACATAATTTTTATAATATAATTATTCTTGACTAAAATATAGGGAGGATTCTATGAGACTTAGGAAGAAGCCATGGGCAAGACCAGAACTTGAAAGTTGTAATTTCGTTGTTACAAATCCAACTGAATTAAAAGGTAAGTGGAATGAATTTTTTAAAAATGATAATGAAATATATTTAGAATTAGGTTGTGGTAGAGGAAAATTTATAGCAGAAAATGCAGTTATGCATCAAGACAAAAACTTTGTAGGAATTGATATTAAGGATGAAGTATTAGTATATGCCAAAAGAAAAGTAGAAGATGTATTTAGGGATAACAATAAAGAAATCAATAATGTAGCATTAATTCCAATGGAAATTGCTTTTATAGAAGAAGTTTTTAATAAAGATGAAGTATCTAGAATATATTTGAATTTCTCAACGCCATGGCCTAAAAAAAGGCATAATAAAAGAAGACTTACATATACAACATTTTTAGAGAGATATAAAAAATTCCTTAAGCCAAATAGCGAAATTTGGTTTAAGACAGATCAAGAAACATTCTTTAATGACTCTATTGAATATTTTAAAGAAGCTGGTTTTAAAATTGAGTATATAACCTATGACCTTCATAAAAGTGATTTTAAGCAAAACATAATGACAGAATATGAAACCAAGTTTTCTTCAATGGGAATGAAAATAATGTTTTTGATTGCTAGATTATAAAATGGGAGGTTTAATTATGCCTGTTAATATAAAAAAGTTTATTGAGGATTTAAATTTAGAGGTTGTAGTAGAAGGAAAAGAAGATAGGGAAATTGAGGTAAATGATATTATACGACCAGGGCTACAATTTGTTGGACAATATGAGTATTTTGTGAATACTAGAATACAAATAGTTGGTAATGCTGAATGGCACTATTTGAATAGTCTTGAACCAGATGTTAGAAGACAAAGGTTAGAAAAATATTTTGAGTATGATATGCCTTGTATAGTTTTTTCAAGAAACTTAAATCCTCATTATGAATTTATTGAACTTGCAAGAGAGAAAAAAATATGGATATTAAGAAGTACAAGAGATACAACAAGACTTGTAAATAGAATAATAAACTATTTAGATAGAGCACTAGCAAAAACAACAACAATGCATGGGGTATTGGTGGATGTATATGGTGTTGGTATATTAATAACAGGCGAAAGTGGAATAGGAAAAAGTGAAGTGGCACTTGAGCTTATAAAAAGGGGACATATGCTTGTAACAGATGATGCTGTTGAAATAAAGCTAGTTGATGGCATTTTATATGGAACTAGTCCATATATAACCTCAGGTATGCTTGAGGTAAGGGGAATGGGAATAATAAACATCCAAACACTTTATGGATTAAGTTCTATTTTAGAAGAAAAAACAATAGATTTAGTTATTCACTTAGAACAATGGCGTGAACATGAAGATTATGATAGAGTAGGGATGCCAGAATACATAAATATATTAAATATTCCTGTTAGAAGAATGAGAATGCCAGTTAAGCCTGGTAGAAATATTGCAGTTATTATTGAGGCAGCGGCTGCAAACTTTAGATATGGAAGAATGATGCTTGAGGCACCAATTGATACAATAAACAGAAGAATTGATGAAGTTATGCGCGGAGAAAAATAAATATAAAAAACTTAATTTAGCCATGAACAAACAAGAGGTATAAAATTATATAAAAATAAGTCCAATCAATTTGTTGGATTTATTTAAATACCTCTTTGATTGTTTCATGGCTTTTATTAATTTTGCTTTATTTAGCAAAATTATACTAAGTGACAAAAATGTTGTTGTTTGTTCAAAGTGTGGTTTTTTGTTAACATTAAATATAATTGGTAATTAAGTAGTATTAAATTTTGTTTTTAAATTGAAGGGATTTTGTGCTTTGTGTAGAATAATTATACATATACAACATAATAAATGGGCTTAATATAGGTTAAGGGGTGCAATAAAGGTTGAAGAAGCTTAAGGAATCTACATTGGCAGCAATAGGTTTATTGCTAATTTTAATTATATTTATTAGGTATGGTCAAAAGGTATTTTCATTTAAATATTCATATATAGACTTAAATAGTGGTTGGACTATTTTGTTTAATGATAAAACAGAAAAGAATCAAGATATTTTTTTAAAAAGTGTAGTTGAAGAAAAAGATAAACAAAATAAGATTGTTAAATTTTCAAGGGAATTTGAAATACCGCATGACTTAGTAAATAAAAATCTATCTCTATCAATTGGAGGAATTCCATTTGGACACAAAGTTTATATAAATGGTCATATGATAGGAGAATCACCGTTTGAAGATTTTGTTTATAATGACTGGAATTCAAGGTATTCTTACTTTATACCAAATGAATTTTTGAATTCAAGTGGAAAAAACAATATTGAAATTTATATGCAATCTATATATGAATATGGAGCAAACCAAAGAATATATATTGGTCAAAGCCAAGATGTAACAAGAAATGATAAGTTTATAAATGAATATTTTATCTCTATTTATTTTGCACTGAGTTTTATTAACATAATTATAGGTGCATATTTTATAAATTTATTTAGATTAAATAAATTTAATAAAAAGTATTTATATTTTGCAATTACACTATTGTTGGTTGCTATATATTATTCAAATTATTTTGTTTCAAGTAGTATATTAGGTTATCTTGGTTTTCAAAAGGTTGTTTTTTCAGTTTTGTATTTGTCTGTAATTGCATTTATAATGTTTTTAAGAAAAAACTATAATATAGAAGAGACAATATATAGTAAAGTTTCTGTGGGTATTTATTTACTAGCTGTATTATTTATGATGTTTTATGCGAGAAATATTTTTGTATTTACATTTTTAAGAAAAAGATTTTATGTACTATTTTTTATGGCATTTGTATATATGCTTTATTTAGTACTTAATATTTATAAAAAAAATAAAGATAAGAAAATAGGATATCCTATAGTTTATTTTATTGCATTTATGATGATTTTAAATGATATTTTAATTGATTTAAGTATTATAAAAAGAGATTTTCCATTTCATCTAAACAGTTATGCAATAATGCTTATTTTAGTGTATATGGCATATGATTTATCAAGAGAGCAAAGCAACATTTATATAAATTCTATAATAGATCCATTAACGGGTTTATATAATAGAAGATTTTTAGATAGCTATATTTGTAATGCATATAGCAAAAAAGCTAATTATTCTATGTTACTTTTGGATTTTGATAATTTTAAAATTATAAATGATACCTATGGACATATTGTAGGAGATGTTGTACTTAGTACTTCAGCAAAAATAATACAAAGAAGCATAGCAGAAAACTGTATTGCAGCACGTTTTGGTGGAGAAGAATTTGTTATTTTCTGTGAGAGAAATAAAAAGGCTACATCATATTTAGCAGAAGAAGTAAGAAAAAATATAGCAAATTATGATTGGGAAAAAGAAACGGGTATAAAAGATATTAATGTAACTGTAAGCATAGGTGCAGTTGAGTTTAATTCAGAGGACGAATTTGTAAAGGTTTTAGAATTGGTTGATGTTGCACTTTATATGGCAAAACATAAAGGGAAAAATAGAGTTGAATGGGTTAATTAAAAAAAATTGGCTGTTGTACGGAACTTTCGTACAACAGCTAATTTTTTATTCGCCACGCCTTATTTTAAGTAGGTTTCTAACTTTCCTGATACCTTCAATTCCCTCTACAATTTCAATTGCCGTTTCCATTTCACGTCTTCCATTTACAAAACCAGATAGTCTAACATAGCCATCATCGACAGAAATTGCAATATCATTATTGCTTATTCCATGATTTCTAAGTTCCTCAACTATTCTGTTTGTAATTGAAATATCATCAATCTTTCCTGCATCTTTAACTTGCATATTAGAAACTACATCTTTTATTCCAAAGGCTTCTTTTGCTGTTTCCATAGCTTCACGTTTAACTTTAGCTGTATCAACTGTTCCCATGAGTATTGCTGTACCGCCTTCAACCTTGGCTCCAACGGAATCAAGATTTGGGTTGTCTCTGAGTTTGTTTATAACTTCATATTCTGCTTCTTTATCTGTAAAGGAGCCATCGGTTGATATTGTTAATGAATTTTCAAGTTTTTTAATTCCATTTACACGTCTAACAAGCTTCTCTATTTCACTTTTTTCAGACAGAGTATCTACAATACCAGAAATAGTAACATGGCCATCAACGCATCTAACCTTTATATCGTAGGATAGTTCCTGAAGTTCTTTTTCAAGCAGGTTACGTATTCTTTCAACAATTTCAGAATCGTTAAACATATAATCACTCCCTTTAAAAAATAAAACTATTAATTATATTTTTCGCATTACAGAATTTTTAATTCAAATTTATAAAGAAAGAATTGAATTGAAAAAATAAGAGAAAATAATCTTAAGAGGTGGTTTATGTGATAGAGCAAGTTTTAGTTGAAGATTATAATAAGAATCTAACTATTATAAGTAATTTTGTAGCTGACAATACAAACTTTATAAAAAGAGAAATAGTTATTAACAATAGATATAAAGCTTACATTCTATTTATTAATGGACTTGCAGATAAAAAGTACATAGAAGAATCAATAATAAAACCACTGTTATATATGGTGAAAGATGAAATAAATACAGAAAATGATTTATATTGCTTAACAAAAAAATATCTAATATCGAGTGATGTTAGATTAACCAATAATGCAAAGGATGTAGGAGAAGATATTTTAAGTGGAAAAACTGCAATAATAGTAGATGGTATAGCATTTTCTATATTAATAGACACAACTAGTTCTAATTATAGGGCCATAGAAGAATCTACATCTGAAAAGTCGGTTTTAGGTACAAGAGAGAGTTTTACAGAAAATCTTGAGGTTAATTTAACATTGATTCAAAGAAAGATAAAAAACCCCAACCTAAAAATAGAAAGGTTTGTTGTAGGTGAAAAAACAAGGACTCAAGCAGCGCTTGTATATATAGATGATGTAATTGATAAGGAGTTACTAACAAACATTAAAAATAGAGTACATAGCATAAAACCACCAGCAATGCTTTCAACAGGTATATTTGAACAATTTATTGAAAACAGACCTTTTAATTTATTTCCACAGGCAAAAAATACAGAAAGACCTGATAAGGTAGTTTTTGACTTGCTTGAGGGTAAGGCTGCTATTTTTATTGCAGAGTCACCATCAGCTTTAGTTGTGCCAGCTCTTTTTGCTGAGTTTTTTCAGGGGTTTGAAGATTATTCAGAAAGACTTATAATTGCTAACTTTTCTAGAATAATGAGGTTTATTTCGATTATTACTGTTTTAATACTTGGACCAATTTATTTAACATTGCTTTTATACAATGCAGAACTTTTCCCTTACAAGTTAATGATAGCAATTACTGATTCAAGAACAGGTATTCCTCTACCCCCATTAATAGAACTATTGGCAATGGAGGTAGCAATTGAGATATTACGTGAGGGTGGTATTAGACTTCCAAATCCTGTTGGAACAACTTTAGCTAT
>JAOAFH010000073.1 GCA_026416355.1 Clostridiales bacterium
AATAAAATTTCTTCACAAAATAGACTTGAAATATCACAAAATATGAAAAATACAACAGATAGTATAAATCAACAAATATCGAGTTTTGGGTTATTACAAAAACAGCAACTTGAGATGGTTAGCAATAATTTAATGGATTTACTTAAAAACAATTCAGAAGGACTTGAAAAAATTAGACAAAGTGTAGAACAAAAACTGCAATCAATTCAAGAAGATAATAATAAAAAGCTTGAGGAAATGAGAAAAACAGTAGATGAAAAGCTACATTCAACATTGGAAAATAGATTAGGCCAATCATTTAAGGATATTAGTGAAAGATTAGAAGCACTGTATAAGCAATTAGGAGAAATGCAAAGTCTAACGACTGGAGTAAATGATTTGAAAAGGGCCTTAACAAATGTTAAAACAAGAGGTATCTGGGGAGAAATACAACTAGGGAATATAATATCTGAAATACTTACAAAGGAACAGTATGAAGAAAATGTGGTAACTAAAAAAGGAAGTCAAGATAGGGTTGAATTTGCTGTAAGGCTTCCTGGTAAAGACGATATAAATAAATGTGTATATCTCCCTATAGATGCAAAATTTCCTCAAGAGGATTATCAAAGGTTGCTTGACGCACAAGAAGAGGGAAATAGGGAATTAGTTGATTTAGCAAGAAAGCAACTTGAAAATAGAATAAAGCAAGAGGCTAAAAGTATATTTGAAAAGTATATAGATCCACCAAATACAACAGATTTTGCAATTATGTTTTTACCAACAGAAAGTTTATTTGCTGAGGTTGTTAGAAATGTAGGATTAATTGAAACATTGCAAAGAAATTATAAGATTATTATTACAGGCCCTACTACAATTTCAGCTCTTTTAAATAGCCTTCAAATGGGATTTAGAACTCTTGCTATTGAAAAAAGATCAAGCGAAGTATGGGCACTTTTAGGAGCAGTTAAAACTGAATTTGCTAAGTTTGGAGAAATACTTGAAAAAACTCAAAAGAAACTTCAGGAAGCAAGCAATACAATAGAAACAGCCACAAGAAAAACAAGAACAATTGAAAGAAAGCTTAAAACAGTACAAGAGCTTCCTATTGAAGAAAGTGAGCAACTTTTAATAGAAGAGTAACATTATAACTTGACACATTATTAATAAATATGTATAATAAACCTAAAATTCATTATAAAAGACTATGAAGGGGAATAGTAGTTCTCAAACACTTTACAGGGAGGGATTGCCATAGATTGAGAGCAATCTCAAAGTTAAGGGGAATGAATGACACCCTGGAGTTTGTGCCTGAATTTAGTAGGGTTACACGTTATCCGCGTTAAGGATTTGAGTGGGCTATGCCAATTAGGGTGGTACCGCGGGAAGATATACCCGTCCCTTTTTTAGGGGCGGTTTTTTTATACAAAAAATTAAATATTGAGGAGGGATATAATGCTTATAACTAAAGCACCTAAGGGAACTAAGGATGTATTACCAAAGGACGCATATAAGTGGCAGTACATAGAATCAAAGGTTAGAGAAGTTTGTTCTTATTTTGGATTTTCAGAAATAAGAACACCAACGTTTGAACATACAGAACTTGTTCAAAGAGGAGTTGGAGAAACAACAGATATTTTCCAAAAGGAAATGTATACTTTTTTAGATAAGGCAGGAAGAAGTATAACTCTAAAACCAGAGGGAACTGCTCCTGCAGCTAGAGCATTTTTAGAAAACAATCTTTATGCAGATGTTCAACCAACAAAACTATTTTATATAACTCCAGTATTTAGATACGAAAACGTTCAGGCAGGACGTTTAAGAGAACATCACCAATTTGGAGTTGAATTGTTTGGTTCACAAGATGCTTCAGCAGATGCAGAGGTTATATCACTTGCGTTTACTTTCTTTAATAAATTAGGCTTAGAGGATTTATCAGTGAACATAAACAATATAGGTTGCCCAAGTTGTAGACCAAACTATAACAAAGCGCTTCAAGAATATTTAAAGGCAAATTATGAAGAACTTTGTCCAATATGTAAAGATAGATATGAAAGAAATCCACTAAGAGTTTTAGATTGTAAAAATGAAAAGTGTAAGAAGATTGCAGAGGGAGCACCAGTTATAATTGATTATATTTGTGATGATTGTAAAAACCACTTTGAAGTATTAAAAGAAGAACTTGATGCACTTGGAATTAAATATGTTGTAGATCCATACATAGTTAGAGGGCTAGATTACTATACAAAAACAGTATTTGAAATTATATCAGAGGATATAGGAGCAAAGAGTACTGTATGTGGTGGTGGAAGATATGACAACTTAATAGAAGAAATTGGTGGCCAATCAACACCTGCAGTAGGATTTGGACTTGGTATTGAAAGACTTCTATTAATGCTTGAAGCAAAAGGAATTGAAATACCAAATAATAAAGGAAAATTAGTTTATATTGCAAGTTTAGGAGACAGAGCAAAGAGAGAATCTACAAAAATTGCTTTTAATTTAAGAAGAGAAGATGTTTGTGTAGAAAAGGATATAATGAATAGAAGCCTAAAGGCTCAAATGAAATATGCAAATAAAATTGGAGCTGACTTTGTAATAATTCTTGGAGATGACGAAATAGATAAAGGTGTTGTGAAGGTTAAAGATATGAAGACTGGAGAAGAAAAGGAAACATCAATTGATAATATTAAAAATAGCATAGTATAAGGGAGGATTTAAAATGGCAGAAGCATTGAACGGCTTAAAAAGAACTTCCATGTGTGGAGAAGTTTTTGAAGACAAAGTTGGAACAAAAGTTACAGTAATGGGATGGGTTCAAAGAAGAAGAGATTTAGGTGGACTAATATTCGTAGATTTAAGAGATAGAACGGGAATTGTTCAAGTTGTTTTTGGTGATGAAATTAATAAAGATGCATTTGAAAAGGCACATTCAATTAGAAGCGAATATTGTCTTGCAGTAACAGGGGAAGTTGTATTAAGAGAGTCACCAAATCTAAATATGCCAACAGGTAAGGTTGAAATAAAGGCACAAGAATTAAAGATTTTATCAGAATCAGAGACACCACCAATATATATAAAGGAAAATCTAGATGCAGCAGAATCAATAAGATTAAAATATAGATACCTAGACTTAAGAAGACCAGACATTCAAAGAAACTTAATAATAAGACACAAAGCTGCAAAGCTAGTTAGAGATTTCTTTAATGATAATGGATTTTTAGAAATAGAAACTCCAGTTTTAACAAAGAGTACACCAGAAGGAGCAAGAGACTATTTAGTTCCAAGTAGAAATTTTAAGGGAATGTTCTATGCATTACCACAATCACCACAAATATTTAAACAACTTCTTATGATATCAGGTATGGACAGATATTTCCAAATAGTAAAATGTTTTAGAGATGAAGATTTAAGAGCAAATAGACAACCTGAGTTTACGCAAATAGACGTAGAAATGTCATTTGTTGATGTAGATGATGTTATTTCAATAAATGAAAAGTTTGTTCAAAAGCTATTTAAAGAATTAAAGGGAATAGATATTGAAACACCATTTATAAGAATGCCTTATAAAGAGGCTATGGAAAGATACGGTTCTGACAAACCAGATATAAGATTTGGACTAGAGCTAAAGGATTTAACAGATGTAGTTAAAGACTGTGAATTTAAAGTATTTAAAGATACAGTTGCTCAAGGAGGACATGTAAGAGCAATAAATGCAGAAGGCTGTGGAGATTTTGGAAGAAAAGAAATAGATAGATTAACAGACTTTGTTAAAACTTATGGAGCAAAAGGCCTTGCATGGATAGCTTTAAAGGACGGAGAAATAAAATCACAAATAGCTAAATTCCTAAAGGAAGAAGAAATAAATTCAATAATAGAAAGAGTTGGAGCAAAGGATGGAGACCTAATTTTAATAGTTGCAGACAAACCAAAAACAGTATTTGCATCATTGGGAGCTCTAAGATTGGAACTTGCTAAAAAGCTTGGACTAATTGGACCTGACAATAAAGATTATAAGTTCCTTTGGGTGACTGAATTCCCATTACTTGAATATGATGAAGAAGAAAATAGATATGTTGCTGTACACCATCCATTTACTTCACCAATGGATGAAGATATTGAACTGCTTGAAACTGAGCCAGGAAAAGTTAGAGCTAAAGCATATGACATC
>JAOAFH010000102.1 GCA_026416355.1 Clostridiales bacterium
AAAACATTTTATTATTTGTATTTGCAAAGCATAAGTATAAAAAATATAATAAAATATAAGACATTAGAATTTGGAGGCGATAGGGTGATTAATAGCAATTGTAAAAAATGTATATTTTTAAAAGATGGAAGATGTGATGGAGAAGATAAAAGCTGCATGTGTAAGTATTGTCCTAGAAATTTAAGCATATGTATTGTAACAAGATGGTGCAGGGAAACAGAGTCGCCAGTAACATTTGAAGAGTAATAATAGCAAATTAATCTTAATTTTGCCCCTTTAACGTTAAAAATGTATCAAAATATTTTAAATTGTGATACAATTTAATTAAAAGCATTGAAGGGGGATTATATGAATAAGAATTACAGATTACACTACTTTTTCTTATTTATTTTTTCATGTTTTATTGCTTTTGGAGTAATACATGACGGATTTATAAATGTATTAAATGGGTTATATAAAATAATAAGGGAGCCAGATATACTTATAACCGACTATTTTGAAGTAGGTGGAATTGGTGCAACATTTGTTAATGCAGGATTGATTGGAATAATTAATACAAGTATATTTTTAAAACTAAAGGCAAAGGCAAATGGTGCAATTACTGCAGCAGTTTGGACTAGTGTTGGTTTTGCTATGTTTGGTAAAAATATAGTTAATATATGGCCTATTATGTTTGGAGTATGGCTTTATTCAAAATACAAAAAAGAGAGCTTTTTAAACTATGCTCTTATTGCAATATTTTCTACAAATTTATCTCCAACACTTATTCAATTTAGAGGACTAGATATTGGTTTTGAATATTTTAGTACAATTTTAGGAGTATTAATATCAATTGGCCTTGGATTTATTTTTCCACCACTTGCGGCATATTGTCTAAAGTTTCATCAAGGATATTGTTTATATAATACTGGACTTACAGCAGGCTTTATAGCAACAATACTTGTAAGTAACCTTAGGGCGTTTGGTGCGGAAATACCAAAGAGACTTTTATGGTTTAGTGGAAGGGATGTTGGAGTTGAATTTACTCTTTTATTTGTATTTTTGACTATGATTTTATATTCCATTAGGCTAGAAGGAAAGTTAAATGTAGAGCCAATTAAGGATTTAAATAAAACATCTGGAAAACTAGTTACAGATTTTACTGTATTATATGGAGAAGCTGCGACTCTTTTAAATATGGGGATTATGGGGATTGTTTATATGGCTTTAATTCTTTTAATATCCAATTTAAACGGACCAACAATTGGAGGTCTATTTACTATTGTAGGGTTTGCAGCACTTGGAAAACACTTAAACAATACATTACCAGTTGTATTTGGTGCAGCAATTTCTGCATATTTAAATGTTCATAGTGTTACATCGCCACAGGTAGTATTAGCACTTCTATTTTGTACAACATTAGCTCCTATAAGTGGTGAATTTGGGGCACTATGGGGTATGGTTGCGGGATTTTTACATGTATCTATGGCATTAAGTGTAGGATATTTGCATGGAGGATTTAATCTATACAATAATGGATTTGCAGGTGGACTTGTAGCAATGTTTTTAATACCATTAATCTATGCATTTGAAAGGAGAACAACATAATGCTTAGTAAAGAAAGAAGTAAGGTTTTGAAAATAATAGATGAGGTATATAAATATTTTATTGAACATTCACATACTTGTCATATAACTTCTACAATTGATTTTAATTCAACAGAAACTAATATTAAGTTCAAGGTTAGATTAAAGGATAAAAATGAAATAGAAAATGTTTCAAAGGAACTAGAGAAGATATTTAAAGTTCAAAGATATAGAGAAGTTGAAGAACTTTATTGGAATTTAACAGGAGATTGCTATAATTCAGATGAGACTAATCTAGTTGGTATGATGGTTGACGAATTTAAAATAGAAATAGAAGAAGATGTACTAAGGCTCTATTTAACAAGAAAGGTGTGAGTTTTTTGAAGGGGGCAGCTATTTATTTCTCAGGAACAGGTAACACAGAATATGTTGCTAAGCTATTTGCTAAGGAATTTAGTGACAAGGGGCATGAAATTACTTTAATTGATGCAAGTAAAAAGACAAATTTTAATGATGACTATTCTTTTTTGATTTTCGGCAGTGTAATACATGCTGAGATGTTTCCAAATGTATTTATGGATTGGGTGAGAAAAAATATAAAGCAAGGTAACAACAGAAAATGCATAGTTTTTTCAACTCAAGCTGCAAATAAGGCAGCTGGTGCAAATATATTAGCTGATGAGCTTAAAGAAAAAGGGTTTGATGTAAGAGTAGTTGAATATATAACTATGCCAAACAACTATTATTTAGTTGGTTTTGGTAAGGACAGTCAAGAGAGAAAAGATACGTTAAAGGAGCAAGCAAAAAAGAAGGTCAAAGATATGGTAGATGCATTTATTAATGACAAGAAAAGTATAAAAACATCATCAAAAATTAGAAAGACATTTGCAAATATTGAATACCCTTTGTTTTTAAAATACTCTAAACCATGGGCAAGAAAGAAAATAAGTGTAGATACAAGCTTATGTGTAAAATGCATGAAGTGTGTTAAGAACTGTCCTACTAAAAATATTTACTTTGAAGAGGAAATAAAATTTAAAAATAACTGCATATCATGTCAAAGATGTTTGCACCTATGCCCAGTTAATGCATTTAAATATAAGGGGCGTCATTTTGAACAGTATAGGATATGATGCAAAGCAAATATATAAATTTAGGTGATTATATGAGTAGACTTTTAAAGATAGTGATAGAAGATAAAGAGGGAAATATTATAGAGTTAGATGAGGCTTACTTAAAACAAGATGGTGGCATTAAGGGAGCATATAAAAAAGGAAAAGAAATCTTAGATTGTGTTATCTATTTTGATGAGCAAATAAATGAAGACGGACTTTGTATTAAAAGATTTAAATATAATTTTTTGTTTGATGAAAAAGTTGATTTAATTGAAGGACAAATGTTTTGCATAGGAGATACTAAATTTCAGGTTATTAGAAAAAAAGAGTGTTTTAGTGAATGTAGCCTTGTAAAAAGCAATCTTTATTGTTCTTTAAGAAGTGCAGTGTTTATAAAAGCACTAGAAGAAGGAACTGTTAAAATTAATGATAAAATAAAGTAAATATGGGCCTAGTGGCCCATATTTACTTTTTGAATATCTTGTCAAAGATTAGGATAAGTCCAGAAATACCTACAAGTGCATAGATGATTCTAGATAGTACTGATTCAGCACCACCAAATAGAGCTGCAACTAGGTCAAACTTGAAAAATCCAACAAGTCCCCAGTTTATTGCTCCAATAAGTACAAGAACAACTGCT
>JAOAFH010000001.1 GCA_026416355.1 Clostridiales bacterium
GCAAACCTTGCAGGTGTGCCATCAATTATCTATGGTATGCTTGGACTTGCAGTTTTTGTAAGACTATTTTCAATGGGCAGAACAATATTGGCAGCATCATTTACGATGGCAATATTGATTCTACCAATAATAATAATTTCATCACAGGAGGCAATAAAGAGCGTTCCTTCATCTTTAAAACAAGCTTCATATGCTCTTGGAACAACAAAGTGGCAAACAGTAACAGGAGTAATTTTGCCTTATTCACTTCCTGGAATACTTACAGGTTCAATACTTGCAATATCTAGAGCATTAGGAGAAGCAGCACCTTTAATAGTTGTTGGAGCACTTGCATATGTGTCCTTTATTCCAAAGGGACCACTTGATCAGTTTACAACTCTTCCAATACAGATATTTAACTGGGCAGCCATGCCTAAAAAGGAGTTTCAAGAAGTTGCAGCAGCAGGTATTATTGTGCTTTTAGCATTACTGCTTGGAATAAACTCTGTTGCAATAATTCTTAGAAACAAATATCAAATAAGGATGAAAGATTGAGAGGGGATAGTTTATGGAACCAATATTAAGTGTTAAAAATTTAAATTTCTACTATGGTGATAATAAGGCACTTAAAGATATAAATATGGATATATACAAAAATAACGTTACTGCATTTATAGGACCATCAGGATGCGGAAAGTCAACATTTTTAAGAACAATAAACAGAATGAATGACTTTATTGAGAACGTTAAGGTGGAAGGAAACATAATATATGAAGGAAAGGATATTTATTCTAAGGAGATGGAACCAGTTGAACTTAGAAGAAGAATAGGAATGGTATTTCAAAAGCCTAATCCTTTCCCAAAGACAATATATGAAAATATAGTATATGGACTTAGAAAAAATGGAGTAAATAAAAAAGAAATCCTTGATGAAGTAGTTGAAAAAACACTTAAGGCAGTTGCACTATATGATGAAGTAAAGGATAAAATATATAAATCTGCCCTTGAACTATCAGGTGGACAACAACAAAGACTTTGTATTGCAAGAGCAATAGCTATGCAACCTGATGTTGTTTTAATGGATGAACCAACATCAGCACTTGATCCAATTTCAACTATGAAAATTGAAGAATTGGTACTTGAACTTAAAAAGGATTATACTATAATAATAGTAACACACTCAATGCAACAGGCAGCTAGAATTTCAGATTACACTGCATTTTTCCTAAATGGGGAAGTAATTGAGTATGATGAAACAAGCAAGATATTCTCAAATCCAAGGGATAAAAGAACAGAGGATTATATTACGGGTAGATTTGGTTAATAAAAGGAGAGGTTTGTATGAGAGAACATTTAGATCAAAAGATATCAACTTTAAATCATGATTTGATTAAAATGGGTGCGCAGGTTGAGGCAATTATTGACCTTGCTGTAAATGCTCTAAAAAATCAAGATTTAGAGGCGGCAAAAAAAGTATATAAAGATGATGATGCAATAGACGAACTGGAGATAATTATTGAAAAGGAATGCTTAAATTTAATAGCTCTTCAACAGCCACTTGCTAAAGATTTAAGAAGAATTGCAGCAGCACTTAAAATAATAACTGATCTTGAAAGAATTGGTGATCATGCAGTTAACATAGCTAAAATTACACTTGAAATAGGAAATACACCTTTAATGAAGCCACTTATAGATATTCCTAAGATGGCAGAAATAGCACAGCAAATGATAAAGTTAAGTCTAGATGCATTTGTAAATCAAGATGTAGAATTAGCAAAAAAGGCTGCTGCTATGGACGAACAAGTAGATGAACTGTATGATCTAGTTATAAAAGAAGTTTTAGCTTTAATTACTAAAAATAATGAGTTTTTAGATCAAGGAGTAAAACTTTTATTTGTTGGAAGATATTTAGAAAGAGTTGCAGATCACACTACAAACATATGTGAAAGAGTAATTTATATGGTGACAGGTGAAAAGGTTGAAATAAATTAAGGTAGCAAAATTGCTACCTTAATTTTTTTATATCATTAAATGGATATACCCTAAGTAGTGCATGACCTTTTAGATTTTTTATAGGAATGGGTCCAATATATCTACTGTCTTCACTAACTTCCCTGTTGTCTCCTAAAACAAATACACAATCCTCTGGAACCTTTAATTTCATATCTACATCTGTATATGTTCCAGGCTTCAGATAATCTTCTTGAAGTTTAGTTCCATTAACATAAACTTCTCCATTTTTTATTTCAAGTTCATCTCCAGGAAGGCCTATTATTCTTTTTATATAAATACCTCGTCCTTTATCACCTGGGTCTAGTATAACAATCTCTCCTCTAAATATTTTTTTAGAGTACATGCTTATTTTTTCAACAATTAATCTATCGTTATTATGTAGAGTTGGAACCATTGAAGTACCAGATACCTGAATAATATCAAATATAAATGCCTTTATTGTAAAAGCTAAAGCTGCTGCAATAGCAAGGGAATATATCCATTCTTTAATTTCTCTTTTAATGTCCTCTCTCAAATTGAACACCTCCTTAATATAACTAATAATATTATATACATTTATCATAAATTTTGTAAGTGTAAAATAAATTATTTAATATAAAGTTAATAAAGTGTATAAAAAGTCAAAAATAGTCTAAAATAATAAAAGATGTATTTTCAAAAAATTTAAAAAATTTTAGCAGGAAAATAAAAATCCATATAGAATAATAAAAATAAGGCAACAAAAATGCCAAAGGGGGAATTTATATGAAGGAGTACAAAGCCGAAAACGTCCGAAACATCGGGATTATAGGTCATGGAGGTACAGGTAAAACTAGCCTTGCTGAAGCTATTTTGTATAGCTCAAAGGAAGTGGATAGGCTAGGAAGAACAGATGATGGTACCTCAACATTAGACTATGATCCCGAAGAAAGAAAAAGAAGAATTTCCATATCCTCAGCAGTTGCAAACTGCTTATGGAACAATCACAAAATCTATTTGGTAGATACTCCAGGGTATTTTGACTTTGCAGGAGAAGTTATTCAGGGGCTAAGAGGAGTTGACGCAGCGATAATCAATGTATGTGGAGTTTCAGGACTACAAGTTGGTACTGAAAAATCATGGAATTATGTAAATAGATATAAAATACCAAGAGCATTCTTTATAAACAAATTAGATAGAGAAAATTCAAGCTATGAAAAGTCATTTGAAATGTTAAAAAACAGGTTTGGACTTCAAGTAGTGCCAATAGAAGTTCCAATAGGAAGAGAATCAGAATTTAAAGGTGTTGCAAATATCATAACTAAAAAGGCTAAGGTTTATGATTCAAAAAATAAAATGATGATGGATACAGAGTTGGCATCTGATTTAATGCCAATTATTGAAGAATATAGAAACATGCTTATGGAATCAGTAGCAGAAACAGATGAAGAGCTGCTAGATAAATATTTAAGTGAAGGTGAATTATCAGAAGAAGATATCATTAGAGGACTTAGAAAGGGAATATTATCCTGTGATATAGCTCCAGTATTCTGTGGTTCAGCATTAAGTAACATAGGAGTTCATACATTACTAGACAATATCGTTAACTATTTCCCATCACCTCTTGAAAGAACATTTGAAGGTATTAATCCTAAAACAGGTGATATAGAAAAGAGAAAATCTTCAATAGATGAAGCTTTTTCAGCTGTTGTATTTAAGACTATTGCAGACCCATTTGTAGGAAGACTATCATTATTTAGAGTTTTATCAGGAAGCATCGCATCAGATTCAACAATATATAATTCAACTCAAGATAAGCAAGAAAAGATAGGAACACTTTATTTATTAAAGGGTAAAAATCAAATTGGTGTAGATAGATTATATGCTGGTGAAATTGGTGCTGTTGCAAAGCTACAATACACTTTAACAGGTGATACGCTATGTGATGTATCAAAGCCAATAGTATATGGAAAATTTGAATTCCCAGAGCCATGTATATCAATGTCAATTAAACCTAAGGCTAAGGGAGATGAAGATAAAATATCAACAGGATTACATAAACTTCTAGAAGAAGATCCAACATTTAAAATAACAAGAGATGTTGAAAATGCAGAAACAATAGTTTCAGGTCTTGGAGAGATTCACATAGAAATTATAGCAAATAAGTTAAAGAGTAAATTTGGTGTGGATGTTATGCTTGATACTCCAAAGGTTCCATATAGAGAAACAATTAGAAAAACTGCTGATGTACAAGGTAAATATAAAAAACAAAGTGGTGGACACGGACAATATGGAGATGTTTGGATAAAGTTTGAACCTCAACATGAATCAGATGATTTGGTGTTTGTTGATCAAATAGTTGGTGGAGTTGTTCCTAGACAATATATACCAGCGGTTGAAAAGGGATTAAGAGAAGCAATGAAGCATGGTGTACTTGCAGGATATCCTGTTATTGGACTTAAGGCAACTTTACATGATGGTTCATACCACCCAGTAGATTCATCTGAAATGGCATTTAAAACAGCAGCTTCACTTGCATATAAAAAGGGAATGAAGGAAGCTGATCCTGTTTTACTAGAACCAATTATGCATGTTGAAATTACAGTTCCTGATGAATACATGGGAGATGTAATGGGAGATATAAATAAAAGACGTGGTAGAGTGCTTGGAATGGAACAACAAAATGGCCTTGAAGTTGTAACAGCCGAAGTACCTATGGCGGAAATGTTTAAATATGCAACAGAATTAAGATCAATGACTCAAGCAAGAGGAAGCTTTACAATGAAATTTGAAAGATATGAAGAAGTTCCTCCTGTAATTAGCCAAAAGATTATTGAAAATGCACAAAAACTTAAGGAAGCTGAGGAAGAATAAGCCATTTGGCTTATTCTTTTTTTAGTGATAAAAAATATTTCTTTGGCAAAAATATAAATGAAGGAGGAGTGAGCATGTCTGACTATAGAATAAATTTTGGCAGTATAATAGACCAACTTGACCAAAGAAAACTAGTAGATGTTTTAAACATAGTAGGAAATGATGATGAACTTATTATAACAATCGAAGCAGAGGACGCAACCCAGACAGAAAATATATATAGGCTTCTTGAGGATAATGGCTTTGAAATTACAGTAAAGGGTGGACACGATGATAATAAATATAACATTGTTGCAAGGAGGAGAGAAAGTTGAAAAAGAAGGATGAATATAATTTAGAATTATATGGAGAGATGGTTCCAACACTTAATGCATGGATGACACCAGAGGAACAAAAAGAAAGAGTAGAAGAAATTGAAGAAAAAATGAAGAAAAAGAGAAAGAAATAAAATAGG
>JAOAFH010000134.1 GCA_026416355.1 Clostridiales bacterium
TTTCTGTAAAGGTTTGCACCAACCACCTTCTCTCTGCAACAGAGTAAATATGTACTCCTTCCCATCATAGCCTTTAAAATATTTTATTCATGAAATAATTATAAGTGACTTTTAAAATTCCTGCAATAGGTATTGCTAATAATAATCCAATTCCACCAAAAAATTTTCCACCTACCAATAAAATTAGAATTATATATATAGGATGAATGCCTAAGCTGTCTCCTAAAACTTTTGGTGCAATAATTGAACTTTCAACTTCCTGTAATACAAAAAAGAAAATAGATACAAGTATAGCTTTACTTAGTGACTCTGTTAAAGCTATAAGTAAAGCTGGTAAAAAGCCTAATATTGGTCCAAAGTATGGTATGATGTTTGCAAATCCATTTATTATTGCAATAAAGAGTGGAAATCTTATTTTAAACACAACTAAAACAATAAAAGTCAATACAGTAATAATTATTGATAATATTAGTTGACCTTTTATATAGTTGCCTATTACTTTGTCTATTTCTTTAGCAAGTTCAATTATTGTTTTTCTGATCCTTAAAGGAATTATGTTCATTACTTGATTTTTAAAATATTCTTCATCTTGAATAAAATAATAAACAAATATGGGAACTAAAAAATAAAGTGGAAGTTCCTTTGAAACAGATAGAGTATCTACAAACATTTTATTTAAATAATTAACAATATAATTTTGAGCTTTACTGATAACAGAAAAAGCTCCTCCTTTTAAATAGGCTGGAATTTTATCTATTGGAATAGTATATTTCTTTAATGATTCTTCAATATAGTCAAAGTTTGAAGCTATTACAAATATCTCTTTAACAATATTAGGAATTAATATAAATAAAATAAATATAATAAATACTATTATAATTAAAACTGCTAGTAATGATGCTAATTGAGATGGCATCCCCCTGTTTTCTAGATGTTTTTTTACAGGTGATAATATGTAAGCTAAAATTAAAGATATTAGGATAGGTTTAATAAAACCTCTTAAAAAATAAATTAAAACCACTAATATAATTAAGTATACAAGATACAAAAGATATATTTTTACATTCTTCATATTAAGCACTACCTTAATAAACCTTTAATAGTTGCTTGATTTAGCACCTCAAAATCATCATTGACTGTTATAAATTTTTTATTAAACTTTGTAGTTTTATCAGCCAATACAATTTTTCTACCATTTACCAAATCATTAATTGCTCCATTTGTAAGTATAAATGCATTAATTTCACCAGTTATATGATTAAAAACTATATCTTTTAAATTACCTAAAATTTGTGCGTCTTTAGAATAAACCATTTGACCTAGTCTCTCTTTTAAACTATATTTTTTTAACAATCTAAGTTTTACTCTAGAAATACAACTGTCTATATTTGATATTATTATAACATCTGAAACTACATTTACTTGATTTAATTTAAATAGATAGTACTTTTTAAATATACCTTTTTTAGAAACAACCACTAAATAACGTATTTTCATTCTTTTTTTATCAAATATCACATCAATTACTTTACCTGATTTTTTTCCACTGTAATTTATTACATCCTTCGAAAGTACTTCGTTTAACTTAATCATATAAACCACCCCTTTTTAGAGATAGTTTTTACAATTAAAATAAAAAACATACTATTGTATATTGAAACATTTTTATCTCTTATCAAATAAACAATTAGCGTTTTTTAAAATTATGAAATCTAAAAGACTCTTTAATTTTCAAAGTTGAAAATCAAAGAGTCTCTAAGTTTTAAATTAGTATATTTCTTTTATTATTCCTCCACCAACAACAATATCTCCATCATAAAATACAACTGATTGGCCTTTTGTGATTGCTCTTTGTGGAGTCTCAAATTTAACTAAAACACCATTTTTATAAGGTTTAATAGTCGCATTAGATTCCTTTGCTGAATATCTAATTTTTGCAGTTACCTTCATTTCTCCTTCTAATTTTTCAAACGGAATAAAATTAACATCTTCAGCATAAAGGGTGTCTTTAAATATTTCTCCTTCTTCACCTATTACAACTAAATTTTTCTCAGGAATAATATCAATTACATATACAGGCCTTCCAAGTGATAACCCAAGCCCTTTTCTTTGACCAATAGTGTAATGAACAATTCCCTTATGCTTACCTAATCTATTGCCTTCAACATCTACAAAATATCCTGGCTTAATTTTTTCTGGTTGTCTTTCTTTTATAAATTTTGCATAGTCATTGTCAGGAACAAAACATATTTCCTCACTGTCTTTTTTATTTGCTACCGATAAACCAATTTCAGCAGCTATTTCTCTAACTTTATCTTTTGTATATCCACCTAATGGCATTAAAGTATGCTCAAGCTGATATTGTGTCATGTTATAAAGAACATATGTCTGGTCTTTTTTATCATCCTTTGACCTTTTTAAAAGATATCTACCTGTCTTTTCATCTTTTTCTATTATTGCATAATGCCCTGTTGCAATATATTTTGCACCTAAAAGCTCTGCCTTTTTTAGAAATTCATCAAATTTTATATATTTATTACATGCAATACATGGATTAGGAGTCTTTCCTGCAAGGTATTCATCAATGAAATAATTAATAACCTTTGATTCGAAAACATCCTTAAAGTTTAAAACATAATACGGAATGTCTAATTTAGCAGCAACTCTAGTTGCATCATTTACTGCTGAAAGAGAACAACATCCTCCTTCTCTTTCTTCAAATTCTTCATTTCGTGGTATAACTTCCATAGTTATACCTAAAACATCATATCCTTGTTCTTTTAACAAATATGCAGCGACGGAGCTATCAACTCCGCCGCTCATACCTATTACAACCTTTTCCTTCATATATTCACCTACTTACTCTTCGTGATGATGGTGATGGTCGTGATCTCCAGAGAACTTATCCTCCCATGGTTCTAATCCATTCTTAATTCTGTAATCATTAATAGCCTTGTGGATTGCCTCTTCAGCAAGAACTGAACAGTGCATTTTTGCTGGTGGAAGTCCATCTAGAGCCTCAGCAACAGCCACATTAGTTAGCTCCCAAGCTTCTTCTAATGTTTTCCCTTTTATTAATTCTGTTGCCATTGAGCTTGATGCGATAGCTGAACCACATCCAAAAGTTTTAAATTTTACATCTACTATTTTATTATCTTCAACTTTTAAATAAATTTTCATTATATCGCCACATTTTGCGTTACCAACTTCGCCTACTCCATCAGCATTTTCTATTTCTCCAACATTTCTAGGATTCATGAAATGATCCATAACTTTATCGCTGTACATTATTATTTTCCCCCTTCTTTAATATATGTTTCGTATAATGGTGACATATCTCTAAGTCTTTGAACTATGCTAGGTAGTACTTCTAGAACATAGTCAACATCTTCTTCTTTATTTAAATCTCCTAATGAAAGTCTAAGAGATCCATGTGCTATTTCATGTGGTAAGCCAATTGCCATTAACACATGTGAAGGATCAAGTGATCCTGATGAACATGCACTTCCTGTTGAAGCACAAATTCCATAATGGTCAAGTAATAGTAATAATGACTCACCTTCTATAAATTCAAAACTTACATTAATGTTACCTGGTAGCCTCTTTTCAGGATGACCATTAAGTTTTGTATATGGAATCTTTTCCATTATACCCTTAAGTAGCCTATCCCTCATAGCCATTATTCTTTTATTATGTTCTTCTATGTTAGCTGTTGCAATCTCAATTGCTCTTGCAAGTCCAACTATGCCTGGAAGATTTTCTGTTCCTGCTCTTCTTTTTCTTTCTTGTCCTCCACCATGGATTAGGTTGTCTATTCTAACACCCTTTCTTATATAAAGAGCGCCTACTCCCTTTGGACCATAGAATTTGTGGCCTGCTAAAGAAAGCATATCTATATTCATTTCTTTTACATCTATGTTTACATTCCCAACTGCCTGAACTGCATCAGTATGGAAGTAAACTCCCTTTTCCTTTGCTATCTTGCCTATTTCAGCAATTGGTTGAATAGTTCCTATTTCATTATTAGCAAACATTATTGTAATTAATATAGTCTTATCTGTAATTGCATTTTTAAGTTCATCTAGGTTTATCATTCCATATTCATCAACATCTAAATATGTCACTTCAAAACCTCTTTTTTCAAGATATTCACATGCATGAAGAACAGCATGATGTTCTATTTTAGATGTAATTATATGATTTCCCTTATTTCTATTTGCTAAAGCAACTCCTTTAATTGCCCAGTTATCTGCCTCTGAACCGCCACCTGTAAAATATATTTCATCTGGAAGAGCATTTATAGCCTTCGCAACCTTTTCTCTTGCTTCCTCAATAGCAGCCTTTGATCTTCTACCAAATGTATATATAGAAGATGCATTGCCAAATTGTTCAGTAAAATATGGCATCATAGCTTCTAATACTTCTGGCTTAGTATAAGTTGTAGCTGCATGGTCCATATAAACAAACCTTTTTTCCATAGTTATTCTCCCC
Organism: Clostridiales bacterium; assembly: GCA_026416355.1. GTDB lineage: Bacteria > Bacillota > Clostridia > Clostridiales > Caloramatoraceae > Thermobrachium. The sequence continues at coordinate 4,492 of JAOAFH010000134.1, forward strand.
TTTTTATGTTTGTTATTAGATTCATTGATTTATAGTCGTTAACCATATCTTCTAAAGTTATTGATTTTGTTACTTGATTTACACTATCTCTAATTTTTATCCATAAAAGCCTTGTTGCACAATACTCTATTCTAGAGCAATTTTCATCGTCTTCAATACATTCTGATATCTCAATTGGGCCTTCAAGCACATCTAAAATGTCATAGACAGTAATTTCTGAAGGAGGCTTACTTAATACATATCCTCCCTGTGCGCCTCTAATGCTCGTAACTAGTCCTGCTTTTCTAAGACTACTAAACAGCTGTTCTAGATAATATTCCGATATATTTTGACGCTCAGATATACTTTTTATTGATAAGGGCTCCTGTCCGTATTGTAAAGCTAACTCAAACATTGCTTTTACACCATACCGTCCCCTTGTTGATAACTTCAAAATAATCACCTCTAATTTAAATCCGAGTAATTTAATATGATTTTCATAATCAGATTAACATATCAGAGTAAAACTGTCAACTTTATATTTAAAAAAATTTAAATATGTTTACAACATATTATTCTTTATGTATTTTAGTCAAATTATTCATATTTTTCTTTAATTCTCATTAATCTATCCCTGATTTTTGTTTCATATCCAATATTTTTAGGTACATAATATTTTTTGCCTTTATGTGACTTAGGGAGATAATCCTGTTCAACATATCCATTGTTATAATCATGTGGATATTTATATCCTATTCCTCTACCAAGTTCCTTTGCTCCTTTGTAATGTGCATCCATTAAATAAGGTGGAATACCAGAATCATTATTATTTCTTACATCATCTAGTGCCTTATCAATTGCTAAATAACATGCATTACTCTTTGGTGCACATGCTACATAGGAAACAGCTTGGGCAAGAATAATTCTAGCCTCAGGCATCCCAATCATGCTAACTGCTGTTGCAGCATTGGTTGCTACTATCAAAGCCATTGGATCAGCATTACCCACATCCTCACTTGCGCATATAACTACTCTTCTTGCTATAAACATAGGGTCTTCGCCAGCTTCAATCATTTTAGCCAAATAAAAAAGTGCAGCATCTGGATCAGTTCCTCTCATACTTTTTATAAATGCCGAAACAATGTCATAATGATAATCACCATTTTTATCATATAATACAACCTTCCTTTGAATACACTCAAATGCATCCTCCATGGTTACTCTAATCCTGTCATTCTCTCTTGTTGATGTCAAAACTGCCATTTCAAGCGCGTTTAAAGCTCTTCTAACATCACCTGATGAATTTGTAGCAATGTATTCTAAAACACCATCCTCAACTTCAATATTCATTCCTTTAAATCCTTTTGGGCTCTCTAATGCTCTTTTTAATACTTCAACAACATCCTGTACTGATAATTCCTTAAGCTCAAAAATCATTGATCTTGATAGCAAAGCTCTATTCACTTCAAAATATGGATTTTCAGTTGTTGCCCCAATTAATGTAATTATCCCCTTCTCAACAAATGGCAATAATGCATCCTGTTGCAATTTATTAAATCTATGAATCTCATCTATAAATAAAATTGTTTTTTTAGAATTATATTTTAAATTATCCTTTGCTTCTTCAACAATCTTTTTTATTTCCGAAACACCTGAAGAAACTGCATTTATTTGTCTAAATTCTGATTTTGTAGTTTTTGCAATTATCATTGCTAAAGTAGTTTTACCTGTTCCTGGTGGACCATAAAATATAACAGAAGTCAAATTATCCGTCATTATGGCCCTATATAGCATTTTATTTTTATCTAAAATATGTTTTTGTCCAAAAAATTCATCTAAATTCTCTGGACGCATTCTCTCTGCAAGAGGTTTATTATCCTTTTTTGAGCTATTTATTAAATCAAAAATATCCATAAATTTCACCACCATTTTTTGCTTTTATCAAAAATTCTGTTAAAATATATTCGTTAGTATTTTGATGGGGGTTTTTATATGAAAACTTATTATTTTCTTTTTCTATGTTTTATTGTTTATTCTTTTTTAGGTTGGTTACTAGAGGTATTATATCACATTTATACCCAAAAACGCTTTATTAATCGTGGATTTTTATATGGTCCAATTTGTCCTATATATGGATTTTCTGCTGTACTCTTTATAATATTACTAAATCCATTTAAAAACAATCCAATTTCAGTTTTTTTACTTGGTTCATTAATTGCAAGCTTTTTAGAACTAATTACTGGATATATTCTTGATTTACTATTTAATACAAAATGGTGGGATTACTCAAATGAAAAGCTTAACTTTAAAGGATATATATGTGCTAGGTTTTCTGTTTACTGGGGATTAATTGCAGTTATTTTTATGGATTTAGTTCATCCGGAAGTTTTTAAATTAATCAATTTTATAAATACTAGATATGGAGAAAAAATATATAGTGTTTTGTTTGCACTAATTTTAATTGACTCAGTTTTAACTTTAAATAGCCTTTATGAACTTAAAAATATATATATAGAATTACATGATATACTTTCTGAAATAAAAAGTAATATGGATAAACTTAATAGAAGCCTTCCATATGATGCGAAAACTAAAATTGAAAATAGAATTGAATCATTATTAGAAATGAGAGAGAGGGTTTTAAACCGTATAAGCTTTAAACAAAAACTTTTAATTCGTTCATACCCTACACTTAGATCCAAAAGATTTAGTAATGCGCTTAGTCATATAATTGAAAAGTATAAACTTCACAAGTAAAGGGGCTTTATCTAGCCCCTTATTTATATATTTATTTCATTGTTACAGCTCCAGCTGGACAATATGCTACACACTTTCCACATCCAACACACTTTGATTCATCAACCTTTGAAATTCCCCCACCAAATAAACCTTTCTTTTCTTGAGTTATTGCACCAACTGGGCATACCCTCTTAGCAGGACAAAATGGTGATCTATCACATCTTTGTGGATCAATATATGCTTTCTTCATAAAAACTCCTCCCTTCTTATACCCTTATGGGGTATATATAAATTATATTATATTATTATGTTTTTTTCAAGTACTATTTTTTATACCAAAACTACAAAACTCCTAAAATATAATTAGTTCACAAATAAAGTATTATTCATATAATGAAATATAACTCTTTTGAGGGATAAATATGGCTAATTTAGATATGCCAATATATCTAAATAAAAATATGATTTTAGATTTGTATTCAACGGTTATTAATGGATATATAGAATCAAAAGAAGACATGATTTTAAATTCACAAGATAATTTTTCTAAAGTTTTATTAGACAATAAAATAACTAATAGCTGCGATAATAAAAGAACTGATGAAAATGATAAAAATAATGTTTTAGATATATACAAAAATAATACTGTTGATTTAAATAGTAGCCAAGAAAACAGACTAGGTAGTAAAGTCCAAACAAGAGTTAAACGTATTTATTCAACATTTAACATATTCAATTCACTAAAACAAGCAATGAATAATTTATCTATCATTAAACCTTGTGATAATTATAATTCTTTAAATGTTGGAGATTTTATAGAACTACACGGTACGATTTCTAGCAACAATTTAATTCCACAGATTGAAACCATTATGTATATTTTTGAATGCTACGATACAAAAGTTTTAAACAAACTGCTTCCCACCGATGATCCAAAATACCAAATAACAACATTTGATTTCTTATATAATGAATTAAAGACTCTTTATAACGATTTAAACAGAAACAACACCAATAATCTCGTTGTTATTAATAACAGTTTTAAATGTGCTTTAAATGTTAATAATACCTTTTTCCTTGACAAAAGCACATATATTTATGATTATGTAAACTGCAACTGCAAAGCTCTTTGTAAAGTTTCAAGAAAACTAAAAATAAACGAGAACATAAATTTATTATCTAAAACTTGTGCAGATACCTACTATGTAGAATTTTTTAATTTACTTCAAGAATATCTTGATATATTAAAATCACATGGAATTATTGTTCCCCAAAGACCAGATTGTCTAGTCGAATATCCTGCAATTTGTGCAACTCCAATTGCAATGTATATATAAAAAGGGGTGAAAATTCACCCCTTCAAAACTTCCTCTAATGATTTTACAAACCTTTCACATTGTTCTTCAGTACCAACTGTAACTCTTAGCCATCCAGGCATGTCAAATAGTGAACCTGGTCTTACTATAACACCTTTTCTTAAAAGTTTATTAAATACATCTATATCATTTACACCTGTGTTTACCATAACAAAGTTTGCTTGGCTTTCAATATATTCTAATCCTAATCTATTAAACTCTTTATAGTAATACTCTCTTCCTTCAGCATTTTTAGTAACAATCATCTTTAAAAATTCTTTATCTTTAAGCGCAGCAATTCCTGCTTCTTGGGCAATTAGATTTGTATCAAATGGACCGATTACTGAATTCATATATTGTGTTATTTCTTCACTTGCTATACCATAACCTAGTCTTAGACCTGCAAGACCATATGCCTTTGAGAAAGTTCTTAAAATAACTATATTACTATAATTGTTTAACAGTGGTAAACTATCTGGATAATCTATGTCTGTAACATATTCTTTATATGCCTCATCGATAACAATAAGTACATCTTTTGGAATTCTATCAATTGCCCACAACAGTTCATCTTTTTTCACTATTGTTCCTGTTGGATTATTAGGAGTTGCAAACCAAACTATTTTTGTTTTGTCTGTAATAGCATTTACCATACCCTCTACATCTAGATGATGATTTTTCATCTTTACTTTTACAACACTACCACCCATAATCTTTGCAGAATCTTCGTATCTTTGGAAAGAAATATCTCCCATAACAATTTCATCACCAGCATCAATGAAAATACTACAAAGAACTCTTATCAGAAGGTCTGAACCTGTTCCACAGAAAATCATTGATGGTTTAATTCCAAGCTCTTCTGCAATAGCTTTTTTAAGCTCAAAATTTGATGCATCTGGATATAAATTAATTTCTTCAACTGCTTTTTTCATCGCAATCTTTGCAAGATTTGAGCATCCATATGGATTTTCATTTGAAGCTAATTTTATAATGTCATCGAGCCCCAATTCTCTTTTTACTTCACTTATCGGTTTCCCCGCCTGATAAGCTTTGATTTTTGTGATGGCCTCTCTAATTTTCAAGTTACCCCCTCCTTAACAATTAAATCTGCCTACTATTATCATAACTTTATTTTTAATTTTTCTCAACAATTATTTCTTAATATTTTGAATTTTATTAAAAATTAAAAAATAATAGGCGAAGATTATTCTTCACCTATTATTTTTACCTCAGTTTCTAATGTTACTCCAAACTTTTCATATACTGTTTTTTGTACATGTTTAATTACATCCAAAACATCTCTAGCCGTTGCATTATCATAATTTATAACAAAACCTGCATGTTTTTCTGAAACCATTGCTCCACCACATCTATAACCTTTAAGTCCTGAATCTTCGATTAATTTACCTGCAAAATATCCTGGTGGTCTTTTAAAGGTACTTCCTGCACTTGGATAATTAAGTGGTTGTTTATCAATTCTGCGCCTATTCAAATCCTCCATATAGGCCTTAATCTCATCGTAATTGCCTTTTTCTAAATTAAAGCATGCCTCAACTACCACAAGGTTGTCATCGTGAACTTTGCTGTGTCTGTAAGATAAATCCAGCTCTTCCTTTGACAGCTTCACTAGCTTTAGATTTTGATCTATGCATTCCGCCCATTCAATGATATCCTTTATTTCGCCTCCGTATGCCCCTGCATTCATAGCAACGGCACCTCCAACCGTACCTGGAATTCCAGAGGCAAATTCCATACCCTTTAAGCTATTTGTTAGAGCTTCCCTTGCGGTATTTGAGAGAGAAGCACCCCCTCCTGCAATTACTTTATTATCCCTTATTAATATATAATCAAGTCCAGTCAATTTTAGAATAACTCCTCTAAAACCACCATCTTTTACTATCAAATTACTACCTTTTCCCATTATAAAATATGGAACGTTTGCAGCATAAACTTCCTTAAGCGTTAAAATTAATTTTTCCTTTGTCTTTGGAATTACTAATATATCACAAGGTCCACCCACTTTGAAGCTTGTATGGTTTTTCATAGGTTCATTATATTTTATTTCATCTTCATCTAGAATACTTGATAACTTTATTTTAAGTTCTTCTAAATTCATCTTTTCAACTCCTTGCATTAATATTAAGCAATTTTTAGTATATATATATTTAATGCATAAATCAAGCATAATGTTACTAAAAATCAGCTTTGATTGTGTGCAGACAAAAATATATAGGGCTGTTACACAGTATTAAATGCAACAGCCCTGATATAATTATCTTCTTAGTTTTAAAAATCTCTTTAATTTATCTGGATCAGTACTAATTATATTTTCATCAGTAACGCCACAACTTTCAAGCATTTCTAACGCTTCTTTAAATTCACCTATATTATAAGATATATGAGCATCACTTCCTAGAGTTAAAAGGTTGCCCATCTCAACAGCCAATCTTGCTATCTCACTACAATTTTGATAGCTACCTGGACGTGATAATCCTAATGAACTATTGTTGATTTCAATTAGAACATTATAGTCCTTTGCTGCCTGTAAAACTTCTTTTTTATCAATTTCAAATGCTGGATTTCCTGGATGAGCTATTATATCAACCAATCCGCTTTTTATTGCTCCAATTATTGCCCTTGTATTATCTTTTTTGCTTCCTGGCGTTATACAAACATCATGTAGGCTTGCTACTACTATGTCTAATCGTTTTAATCTATCCTCATCTAAATCAAGTCTTCCGTCATAATCAATTATATTTGCTTCAACTCCCCTTAAAACTTCTACTCCATTTATTTCTGTTGGAACAGCTTTAAGGTTTCCAAAATAAAATATATGTGGTCCACCAGGCATTGCTGGGCCATGGTCTGTTAAAGCTATTAACTTAAGTCCTTTTTTACTTGCTTCGTGGCAATTTTCTATTAGTGTGCTGTATGCATGACCACTTGCTATGGTATGGGTATGTGTATCAACCAATATTTTTCTCATAGTATCACTCCTAAAATTTCTCTTATCACCTACATTATACATTATTAACTTTTCTTAATAAAGACTAATCTTTATTTTTAAAATAGTTATAAACCTCTAAAGCTGTCTTTTGGTTCATTCCTTCAACCTTTAAGAGTTCATCTATTGTTGCCTTCTTTATTTCATCAATACTGTTAAAGTGCTTTAATAATTGAATTTTTCTTTTTTTACCTATTCCCGGTATTTCATCTAACACAGAGGTTAGTGTACCACTTGCCTTTAGGCTCCTGTGATAACTTATTGCAAATCTATGAACCTCCTCCTGAACACCTGCAATGAACCTATAGGTATATGAATGTTTGTCTAATACAATCTCTTTTCCATCATAGTAAAGTGCACGGGTTTTATGTTTATCATCCTTGACCATACCACAGATTGGAATAAACATTCCTAAGGACTCAACAACTTTTTTTACTGCATTAACCTGCAATTCTCCACCATCAATCAACATTAAATCTGGAAGGTTTGAAAACTTACCTTCACCTATTTCTTTTCCTTCTTCAATTAACATTTTAATTTCCTCTAACCCTCTTGTTAGTCTTCTCTCAACAATCTCTGCCATACTTTTAAAGTCATCTTGTCCTACTACAGTTTTTATTTTAAACCTTCTATAATCCTTATTTTTAGCCTTAGCATTTTCAAAGACAACCATACCTCCTACACTATCAGTTCCTTGTATATTGGATATGTCGTATGCTTCGATACGATATGGTATATCATCTAGTTCAAGCAATCTTTTTAGTTCATGTAAAACAAATTCTGTTTTTAATTTTTCTTCCTGCAATTTTTGTTTGATATTTCTTAAAGCATCCTCTGCATTCTTTTTAGCTAGTTCTATTAAATCACTTTTTTCTCCTCTTTTAGGAACTTTTATTGAAACTTTGCTTCCTCTTTTTTGTGTTAAATAAGACTCAATAATATTTATTTCTGGCAATTCATTTGAAAGCAGAATTTCCTTTGGCACAAACTCCCTATCTGAATAAAATTGCATAATAAATTGAGAAACAGCTTCTTCATCTTGTTCCTCAAAATAAAAATTTTCTCTTCCAAGTAGCTTACCATTTCTAATGAAAAATACTTGAAAGCTTATTCCTTCTTCGTCTTTAACATAAGCTATTACATCCTCATCTTCTAAATAGCTTGATACAATCTTTTGTTTTTCTTGTATCTTTTTTATTGAGTTAATCTGGTCTCTATACTCAGCAGCCTTTTCAAAATTAAGTTTACTTGATTCATTAAACATTTTTTCTTCAAGGATTTTTAAAAGTTCATCATGTTTACCTTGTAAAAGCTTTATTACATCTTCAATCATACTATTATATTCTTTTGGTTCAACCTTACCAGTACATGGTGCTACACATCTATTAATATGATAATTTAAACATGGTCTGTCTACCCCAACTCCAAATTGAAGTTTTTTCCTACAGGTTCTAATTTTAAATAGTTTTTTTATTAAATTTATTGTTTCTCTAACAGCAACAACATCAGTATACGGCCCAAAATACTTAGAACCATCTTTATCATATCTTCTTGTGGCAAAAACTCTCGGATATTCTTCATTAACTGTAACTTTTATATATGGATATTGTTTATCATCTTTTAAAAGAATATTATATTTAGGTTTATGTTTTTTTATTAAATTACATTCTAGAATAAGTGCCTCTAGTTCTGTATCTGTTAGAATATACTCAAAATCTGCTATATTTGCAACCATCGCCCTAACCTTAGGCAGTTGGTTGCTATTTTTAAAATACTGTCTAACTCTATTTTTAATATTAACTGCCTTGCCTACATATATTATTTCACCAGTTGCATCCTTCATCAAATACACACCTGGTGATTCTGGCAAGCTTTTTAATCTATCATCAAACATTAAATCAGCTCCTATTTAAGATTTGAAATTATAAAAGGAATTCTCCAAGCAACATAAATTAACATAGATAAAATAATTAGTCCTTCAACCATATTGCCAAGCCATGAACCAACCTTTATTGTAAATGGCATCTTTACACTTTTTTTTCTAAAGGGATACATCAATGGTATCCCTTTATTTGTAAACATATCCGCCATCAAATGCATAATATAGCCAATCGAAAACGGTATTATGCATTCTTGAAATTTATATTTATATGCTGCATATCCAAACAATGAAACAAAACATATAAAACCAAATAAGCTATGAGTTATACCATTTCTATGGGTTGATAAACCAATTAAAACTGCAAAAAATGCAATTATATTAAAATAAGTATAATTAAAATAAAAAGAATTAATCAAATAAACTACTATACCTAAAGTAATATAGAAAGTAGTTTTAGTTAATTTATTTTTAAATGGCAAAATATATTGATTAATAAAGCTTTTGGGATGATCGATATCAGGCAAAAGCGACGCAACTAAACAGGCAACTAATGCTCCTGTTGTTAAAGTCATTTTGAAATATTCTGATAATATAATAGTAGCCATCACCCCAATTCCTGCATGTGTTTTGCCAGTCATTTTGTTGCTCCTTTTGTTTACATAATCTCACATATAGTATATTACAAAAGTAGCAATCGAACAAGTGTTTTGTCATTTATTTAAATAATATAATATCGCATCCTTTGCTATTTCAAGAGCTCTTCCTGATCCTGCTCCACCATTTTCAACAACAACTGCCACAGCTATCTTTGGATTATCTACAGGTGCAAATGCAACAAACCATGAATGTGGTTCTTTTCCCTCTGCATTTTCTGCTGTACCTGTTTTAGCTGCTATTTGCACTTTATTATTTTTTGCTCTTTTTGCAGTCCCTTCATTAACAGTTGCTATCATATAAGATTTTATTAAGTTTGCTGTATCTTTACTAATAGCTGATTTTAAAAGTTTAGGTTCACTTTTATATTTAACATTTCCAGCGTAATCTGTTATCTCATCTAATATATATGGTTGCATTATTTCTCCGTCATTTGCGATTGCTGAAACCATTAAGGCCATAGACAAAGGATTTGCTTTAACTTCATGTTGGCCAATTGAACTTGTGGCTAAATAAATGTCATCCCTTTCATCAAAGTCAAATTTAGCAGATTTTATTGGTATACTAGCAAAATCATCTTTAACATAAAGCTCTGCATTAAACAAAAATTTTTCTGATGTCTTTTTAATAATGTCATAGCCTAATCTAATACCTAATTTTGCAAAAGTATTATTACATGAATATTTAAAAGCATTCTTTAAATTAATATCACCATGTTTTTCACCTTGATAGTCCTTAACAGTTTTATCTCCAAATTTCAAAACACCATCACATTTATTTTTATAGCTTTCTATATCATCAATATTTTCTATAGCTGCAGCAGCTGTTACTATTTTGAAAACTGAACCTGGTGGATAGTATTCCTGTATTGCCCTATTTATAAAAGGTTTATTAACATTATCTTTTGAATAGTCATCAAAATTTTTGTCTATATTGTTGGGGTTAAATGATGGTTTTGAAACCATAGCAAGTATTTCTCCTGTTTTAGGATTAATACAAACTGCAGCACCTTTGTTTTCTCCAAACATATCGTATATTCTCTTTTGTAGATTTGAATCAATAGTTAGTATTACATTATCTCCTCTTTTTTGTTTGTTTAGCAAATTATCTTTTATTTTATTTAAAAAAACTGAAATATTTAAAGCAGCTACTTCATTGCCAAGCAAAATGTTATTATAATATTTTTCCAATCCTGTTTTACCATATGTTTGACTATTATATCCTGAAATATTACCAAAAACTTCATTGAACTTATATATACGCTTTTTTGTTTTTATATCAGTATAAACTATTTTTTCACCACTGTTGTCTAAAATATTTCCCCTAATTGTTGTTTTTTCTTCTATTGTCATTCTTGGATTTGATGAATCGTATTTTATTTTTTCAGCTTGAAACAAATCAAAATACACTAAATATGTAATAATAGACATAAAACAAAAAACAAAAAAAACAATTATTTTTTTAACATTACTTATCCTATCTTCCATAATTATCTCCCTTCAGATATTTTATAAATAACAGCAAGAGATAAAAAGTTTAAAAGCATTGAACTTCCACCATAACTTACAAAAGGTAATGTTATTCCTGTCATAGGAATCATTTTAGTTACTCCTCCAATAACTACAAAAACTTGAAATGCCATCATACTCGATAATCCAACAGCAACCAATTGAGAAAAAGCATCTTTAGCATAAATTGCTGCTCTAAGTCCTCTGTATACTAATAGAAAATATAAAATAATAATTGCAGATACTCCAAGAAATCCTAATTCCTCTGCAATAGCTGAAAAAATAAAGTCATTTAGAGCAAGCGGAATTAAATAAGGATATCCAAGTCCTATTCCCCTTCCAAATAGTCCGCCTGAGGCTATTGCAAATAAAGATTGACATATTTGATAACCCTTATTGAGTTTATATTTCCATGGATTTAGCCATATATCCACTCTTATCCTTACATGACTAAATAAAAAGTAGCTTACAAATCCACCTATAATAAATGAACCCACTCCATATAAAACATATTTCAAATTAGAAGTAGCTATAAATAGCATTACCATGAAAATACCAAAAAATATAACAGCAGCACCTAAGTCCTTTTCTAGTATTAACAACGCAATAGATACAAAAGCTAGTATTGTTATTTCTTTCAAGCTTTTTTTATCTATTGTTTTAGATAAGGCTGATGCAAAATAAAGTATAATGAAAAACTTTGCAATTTCTGATGGCTGAAAACTAAATGAACCAAAGGTAATCCAGTTTTTTGAGCCCTTTATTTCTTTTCCCAAAATTAGAGTTGAACTTAGAAGTGCAAGAGCAATTGATATATATATATATTTGTATTTTGATAAATAAGTTAGTTTCGGTAATAAAAAAATAATTAATATAAAAACCGTAATACCAACTGTATACCACGTAATTTGCTTTAGTGCATATTTAGGAATTGTTACATTGGAATTTGATAAATCAAGTCTGTATATCATTGTTATGCCTATTTGTGCAAGTATTGCTGAAATTAAAAAAAGATATTTATCTCCTTTAGGATAAAACTTTCTGACTATAAAATTACCATAAACAATAAGTATTATTGAAGATATACCAAAAACAATTGGAAGTACATCTATTTTATTATTTATAAATGTTAAATTTAAATACAACAAAAAAGTTACTAAAAGAATACTTTTTAATACTTTGTTTTCCATTTCCATATTTTATCACCCTATATTACTTTAAATGTTATTCTTCCTACTTCAACTAAGTCTCCTACATTTAGTTGAGTTAAATTAGTTATTTTTGTTCCATTTACAAATGTTCCATTTGTACTTTCTAAATCTTTAATATAAAAATCTTCATCTACTATAAACTTTGCATGATAGCTTGATATAAATGGATCATTAATAATAATTGTATTGTCCTCTTTTCTACCAATTGTCATTCCATCGTGAATAGGATATACACTTCCTTTAGAAATATGTAGATTCTCAGGTGCATCTAAAACTTCTAGTGCTAACTCTATTTCATCTTCATCAACCACACTTTTTTTCCCTTTTAAATCAATATACATAATACGAATAATCCTAAAAATAATTATATAAATTATTGCAAGAATTATAAACTTCAATATTGTAGAAAGATACCTTGCCATAATAACACCCCATAAAAAATTTTTTATATATTATACCATACAATTACATAAAATTGCCACCTAATTGATATATTCTAAATTATACAATAATATCAACCAGATGGCTAATCAATGTTATTTTCTTTCCTTTTTATCTTTGTACATCTTCATATCTACTTTTCTAAAGAAATCAGCTTCGCTTTGCCCATTGTACACATCCACTCCATACGAAAAATCAATAATTATTTCAGTCTCGTCTATAAGTAATGGTTGTTTTTTAGTTAAACACTTTATTCCCTCTAAATATTCTATTATTTTATTTTTGTTGACTTCTTCAAATATTAATATAAATTCATCTCCACCATATCTAATTATTTCTGCCTTATCTTTTAATAATCCAATTAATTTAGCAAAATGTTTAAGAGCCCTATCACCTGCTTCATGACCATATGTATCATTAATTTGTTTGAACTTATTCAAATCAATTATTACCATTGCAAAGCTTTTTCCTGTCTTATTAAATATTTCAATTAATTCTTTTACTCTTTTATTATAATATGTTGCATTTTTTAAACCTGTCATAAAGTCTGTAATTGCGTTAAGCCTTATTTTTTCAACTTGTTTTAAGTTTTTATATTTAAAATACAGATTATTAGCCAGTATTTTAAATGTTTTTAACTGTTCTTTGTTAAAATACCAGTCACTTTTATAATCATTGTATAAGATTATGTAGTATGTTTCTTTATCTTCACTATCAACAATCTTTGTTACCATAAAAGACTTGAGTCGATTATGCCCATGAAAATTAACTATATCATCCTCTATTTTCATCTTTTCAAGTGCAGGTATTATCGAGCTATAAAATATTGTTTCGCAATCTTTGTTACAATATTTCAAAACAAAATTGCTATCATTTTCATTGCTATTTAATATAATTAATCCCTTTGATAAAAAGTGCTTGTTTAAAATAGATTCAGCTGTAATAACAAGTTGATATTCTTGCTGAACATTTGCAATGTTTGTCGTAAATTCATCAATTAGAGCATAATCTTTACTCTTTTTTGATTCTATAAGCACATCTTTTCTCTCAATAGATAAAAGCTTAATTAAATTTAAAGGATATTTGCTTATATTAAATTTATAATTAATGTCATTTTCATTTAATATAATGTTTTTAAGTGAATTATAATGTTTTTCTAAATTATATTTAGTTGCTATTGACTTGGCTTTAGTAACAAATTCATTGTTTTTGGTTATTTTTGAATAAAAAATCATCAATTCTATTAATACTAATTGAACATAAAGATTTTCTTCCCCTTTTAAAATTAAATTATCAAAGCCTTGATTAAGAAGTTCTATTCCTTTGTCTTTATGTCCAGTCAAGTATTTTATAAACCCTTCTAATATTATTTTTTTATTTCTTTTAATATAATGTTCATTTTCATCTGTTTGAATTTTTGCCAATTCCGACATTTCATATGCATTTTCTATGTCTAAACTATAAACTAAATAAGTTAGTCCTAAATCTGTATAGCCTTTACTCAAATTGTGCACTTCGTTGACTAAATTGTTATAGTTAATATTTTTCAAAATATCTATGGCCAGTTTTTGAAAATAAATGGAGTTTGAAATATCTCCAACATACTTTAAAACATTTGAAATATTATCAAATGTTTTAACGGCTTCATCTAGTAAATTAGATACCTTGGGTATATTAATAACTCCTTCAATAGCTTGTTCAAAAATATTTAATGCTTCAAAAAAATTACCTTGTAAAAATTCCACATATCCAAGTGTATTTAATAGCTTTATGTACTCAATATTTTCGTTTATATACTTTGAACTATCCTTTGCTTTATTAAAATAAATTTTTGCTTTATCAAATTCACCTAGTGTTACAAAAATAATTCCTGCATTTTTATATGTGTTAAAAGATAAACTTGGAAAATCAATCTTTTCTACTTGTTTAACAGCTACATTTATGTAATCAATAGCTTTATCTAATTTCTCTATATTATGATAATAATAGGCAACTGTATTAAGCAATGAAATATACGCAAAATAATCTTTTTCTTTTGCAATTTTCAATGCCTCTAAAAAATACTTCTCAGCACCACTTATAAAAATATCCTTTGTCTTTTGAAGAAAATTTGCTGTTAAAGAATATATACACATTTTTTCATAGCTATCTACATATTGATTTTCAATATAATCTAATAGAAATTTAATATGTGGCTCAACAATCTCATAATTATTGTTGTCAAAGTGATAAAATGCTAAAAAAGCGTTTGCATAAAAAGCAACTTTACCCTCTAGCTGATCTTTTTTAGATTGAAGATGTTGAAAGCAATCACATGTGGAATTTCTATTATTTAAATAAAACATCATAATAAATGCAAAAAAATCTTCGTCTATCTTTTTGTTATCTAGCTCTATACAACCTTTATTCAATATTATTTCATTATAAAATCCTTTAAATCTATTATTTAGTAAATTAAAATTTCTTTTTATTAATTCCATCTTTATATCTATATTAGGTGAAATAAAAAAAATCGGATTACTTGATAGATTATAAATTTGCTTTTGTATATCCATAGCCACATCCCCTAAAGATTTAATAAAAAATACAATTTAATTATATACCATATTTTACTTTTTTAAAATATGTGTACAAAATAATACTTTATTAAACCTAAAGGTTCTCGTAAAAAACCATAGAACTCATGATTTAAATATCGCTTTACAAAAACACCTGAATATGTTGAGTTTAAATTTAACTTTTCAGCCACCATTTTTGCCCTTAATAAGTGAAATTTATTTGATACTATAATTGCTTTTTTCATTTTATATTTATCCATTATTTGTTTTGAATTACATAGATTTTCATAAGTATTTCTAGAGACATTTTCTTTTATTATTTTTTTTGTTGGTATTCCATTTATCTTAAGATATTTTTCCATAGCTTGTGCCTCAGTAATGTCCTCTCCTTTTCCTTGCCCACCTGAAACTATTATATAGGTTGCATACCCTGAATTATATAATCTTTTAGCTTCGTTTAACCTCTCCTTTAAAAATGGACTTGGCTCACTTCCATAAACCATACATCCTAAAACTATTATACAATCTGATTTTATTGGTTTGCTATAATAACCAAAGGCGAGTACAGCAGATATCAATAATATGTATATAGAAGTTACTAAAACAAGTCCCCATCCAAATATTTTTTTAATTATTTTCATCTTCTCACCCCAAAACCATCTTTACTTTTGTCTTAAATAAAACTCTAAGGAGTTTTCAATTAACAGTTCTATAAAATATGTTCCATTATTTAGTTATTATGTATTGGTATAATTTCTTATTTATGGTATAATTAAATAAAATGTTTATAAAAAGAAGGTGTTAATATAAATAATAAAACAATTAAAATAATAGCCTTATTTTTAATATTTATAATTTTATTATTGTCATTACAATCTAGAACCTTACTTAACTATTTAAATAATAGAAATATATAAAAAGAAACTCATATTAATTTATACAATAGAAAAACTATTTTTAAAGCTGTAACTTCACCAAGTTTTCATGGAGATGGAATAGATTATTATGTATATCAACTTAAAAAAGCAGATATTGATTCAATATTGAATGATAATATAAAAAATTTTAAATGGAAAAGATTACCCATAGAACAAGAAATATATAGTGTTATAGATAAACAACTTACTTACGATACTGAACTAGCAAATTTACTTAAAAACTCCAACTATTACCTGATACCAAATGTTAAAAATGGATACTATTTATTTATAAATGAAAATAACTATGCAAAAGATTATTACTTTAATTTTAAGTTATATTTATTGGATATTGATAATTTTTTACTTTATTTAATTAAATATGATTCTTAGTTTTTATAACTATACACTAATAACTATTATACTATAAGTTTGGGCTGTCGAACTTGATTATTTTTTAAAATTAGCTTAAATAAGCAGACATAGTAAGAGCCATTGAACAATATACTTCGTAATTGTTAATGGCTCTTATCTTTTACAGCCCCATCTTTAGTGCAATTATAATATATATTTCTTTAAATATTTACCTGTATATGACTCCTTAACTTTAATAATACCATCAGTTTCGCCCTGATAAACAACATTACCACCTTTTTCGCCACCTTCCGGACCTAAATCAATCAAATACTGACAGTTTTTTATCACCTCTA
>JAOAFH010000093.1 GCA_026416355.1 Clostridiales bacterium
ACCTTATGGAACAGGTGCATCACTTTATTTAAGACCATATATGATAGGTATTGGTGATAACCTTGGTGTTAAGCCAGCTCCTGAATATCTATTCTCAGTATTTTGTGTTCCTGTTGGACCATATTTTAAAGGCGGTATGCAACCTGTAAACTTTACTGTATCAGACTACGATAGAGCTGCACCTTATGGAACAGGTGGTGCTAAGGTTGGTGGAAACTATGCAGCAAGCTTGCTTCCACACGAACACGCTGTTAAAAGGGGATTTGCAGACTGTATATATCTAGACCCTGCTACACACACAAAGATTGAAGAGGTTGGTGCTGCAAACTTCTTTGGAATTACAAAGGAAAACAAGTTTGTTACTCCAAAATCACCTTCAATCCTTCCAAGTATAACTAAGTATTCACTTATGCACATTGCAAAGGAATATCTAGGAATGGAAGTTGAAGAGAGAGATGTTTATATTGATAAATTAGATGAGTTTGTAGAAGCAGGTGCATGTGGAACTGCAGCTGTTATAACTCCAATTGGTGGAATTGAATACAAGGGAAATCTTCATGTATTCTACAGCGAAACAGAAGTTGGACCAATAACTAGAAAACTATATAATACACTTGTTAATATCCAAATCGGTGATGAAAAGGCACCTGAAGGATGGATTGTTGAGGTAAAATAAAAAAGGGGGACGCAAAGTCCTCCTTTATTTCTTCTTTATATATTTTCTTGTATCGATTGCAACCGCACTTATTATAATTAAACCCTTTATGATATATTGTAGATAAACGCTTACCCCAATAAATGCAAGACCATAGTTTATAACTTGGAATATTATAACCCCAATTACAACTCCACTTATTGTTCCTATACCACCACTAAATGATACACCACCAACTACGCAGGCAGCAATTGCATCTAGTTCATACATGTTACCTGTATTGTTTGTAGCAGTACCAACACGGGCAGCCTCTAGTGAACCTGCAAATCCATATAAAATACCTGCTAATGTATATATAATAATTAAGTTTCTTGCAACGTTAACACCTGATACAGCAGCAGCTTCAGGATTTCCACCAATTGCAAACATGTTCTTTCCAAGCTTAGTCTTGTTCCATACAAACCACATGAAAAGAATAGTTATTATAGCGTATATAACTAGATACGGTATCATAAATCCGCCTATATTAAAGCTTCCTTGAGCAAACTTTGTAAACTTTGGATCTAGTCCACCTATTGGTTGTGCTCCATATGGAGGTCTGTCAAAATATATTGAGTTAACACCATAAACGATTATCATCATACCTAAAGTAGCTATAAATGGTGTTACATGAAGTTTTGAAACAACTATACCATTTAACATACCAAACAGACCACATGCTATCATAACTAAAAGGATAGGAATGAAAATATTAAGCTGTTTTAAATTTGGATACATTTTATACGCATAGTTTGGAGCTTGCAAAAGTGATGCAGATATTACTGCCGCAAGACCAACTTGTCTACCTGCTGAAAGGTCTGTACCTTGAGTTATTAATATTCCTGCAATACCTAAAGCAATTATTATACGGGTAGATGCCTGTGTTAATATATTTCTAAAGTTAACTATTGATAAAAAGTCTGGTGACATTGATACTATTACAATAAGTAATGCAACTAATACAACATATATGGCATTATTCATAAGGGTTTCTTTTATGTTTTTTACACTTATGTCCTTCAATTTACTCACTCCCTCTATAGAAACTTAGCTGCAAGTCTCATTATTTCCTCTTGATTTGTCTTTTTAGTTTCAACTATGCCTGACAGGCGACCATTACTCATAACAGCAATTCTATCTGTAATACCGAGAAGTTCAGGCATTTCAGATGAAATCATAATTATACTCTTTCCCTTCTTTGCAAGGTCTATAATAAGTTGATAAATTTCAAATTTAGCACCAACGTCTATACCTCTAGTTGGCTCATCAAGCATTAGTATATCAGGCTCTGTTAAAAGCCATCTTCCTATAATAACCTTTTGTTGGTTACCACCAGATAAAGTATTTATAAGTGTCTTTTGTGAAGGTGTTTTAACCCTCATACTATCTATTACCCACTTGGTATCCTCAGTACAACGCTTGTTATCAACTACTCCAAATTTAGTATAACTATCTATATTTGCAATCGTAGAGTTAAATTTTATATCAAGCATTCCAAATATTCCTGTGCTTCTTCTTTCCTCTGTAACTAATGCAAATCCATTTTTTATTGCTTCCCTTGGATTTTCATTTTTAACTTGTTTTCCATTTACATAAATCTCTCCTGTTTCAAGCTCTCTAATACCAAATAGAGCCTCAACTATATCTGTTCTTCTTGAACCAACAAGACCAGCAACTCCAAGTATTTCTCCTTTTCTAAGTTCAAAAGAAACATCCTTTATTGATGGTTGTCGTTTTGCAGTTAAATTATTTACCTTTAAAATCACATCACCTATAACATTATCCTTAGTTGGGAATCTGTGTGTTAAATCTCTTCCAACCATCATATTGATAATTTGGTCAATGGTTAAATTTGAAGCAAGTTCTGTTGCTATCCATTTACCATCACGCATTACAGTTACATCTTCTGATATTTCAAGTATTTCATCCATCTTGTGTGAAATATATATAATTCCAACTCCCTTTTTCTTAAGTGCTCTTATTATTCTAAATAGATGAGCAACTTCCTTTTCTGTTAGGGAAGATGTAGGCTCGTCCATAACTATTATCTTAGAATTATATGAAACTGCCTTTGCAATTTCTATCATTTGCATTTGTGATACCGAAAGCTTAGAAACCTTTTCCCTAGGATCTAGGTCTATTTCTAGCTCATCAAATATTTTCTTGGTATCCTCATACATCTTTTTTTCATCTATCATTAATCCGTTTTGTGGATATCTTCCAAGCCAAATATTATCCATTATATTTCTTTGTCTAACAAGGTTTAGCTCTTGATGGACCATTGAAACACCATTATCTAGAGCTTGTCTTGCTGTTTGAAACTGAACCTTTTTTCCCTCTAGATAAATCTCTCCTTCGTCTGGATGATAAATTCCAAACAAACATTTCATAAGGGTTGATTTACCTGCACCATTTTCACCACAAAGAGCATGAACTGTACCAGGTCTAACCCTTAATGTTACTCCATCTAGTGCCTTTACCCCTGGAAACTGCTTACTAATATTAACCATCTCAAGCAAGTATTTATTTTGATTAGTCTCCTGCATAGGTTACACCCCACTTATCGTCGCTATTTTAAAGCAAGGATGCAAAAGCACCCTTGCTATTTAAACTATTATTTATATGCCTCTTCAGCTGTAGCTATGTTATCCTTTGTAATTGCTATGTATGGAACACGAACAGCCTTGTTTTCATCAAGTTTCCATTGAGTTCCATCTAATGGATCCTTTCCTTGTGCAACATTTAGTGCTAAGTCTAATGTAGCTTTTCCTTGGTTCTTAGCATCGTTTAGAACTGTACCAACCATTAAACCATCTTTTATTTGTTGAATTGCATCTGGAATAGCGTCAACACCAACAACTGGCATAAACTTATTTCCGCTGAAGTATCCTGCAGCCTTTAATGATTGAATTGCACCAAGTGCCATAGCATCGTTGTTTGCAATTACAAATTCAATCTTGTCACCATGCTTTGATAGCCATGCATCCATTAGTTCTTTACCCTTTACTGTATCCCACATACCTGTTTGAAGTTCTAGTTGTTCAACTTCAATACCAGCATTCTTTATTTCATCAACAGCATACTTTGTTCTTGCTTCTGCATCTGGATGTCCTGGTTCACCCTTTAGTAGAACAAATTGAATCTTTCCATCCTTGTTCTTGTCCCATGCTGGATTCTTCTTCCAAAGATCTGCTACCATCTTACCTTGGATAATACCAGCTTCCTTTGATTCTGTTCCAACATACCAGCACTTATCATAGCTCTTTAGAACTTCTGCTTGAGGTTCTTTGTTAAAGAACACTACTGGTAAATTCTTTGTTTTTGCCTTTTCAATAACTGTTGATGCTGCTTGTGGGTCAACAAGGTTAATTGCAAGTGCCTTAACTCCCTTTGAAATCATCATATCTACTTGTTCGTTTTGAGTAGCTTGGCTGTTTTGTGAATCATTTAGTAATAATTCTGCCTTGTCCTTCGCATTTGACTCAATTGCACGACGTACAAATGACATAAAGTTGTCATCGTATTTGTAGATTGTAACACCTATTTTTGGATTACCGGCTTGTCCTTGATTTCCGCTGTCAGTTTTCTTTCCACATGATGTCATTGTAAACATTAGGGCTCCAGCTAGCACTAGAGACATAAACTTTTTGTTCATAATAATCCCCCTTCTGAATTTTCGTTTTTATTTTTTTATTTACTCATTAAGTAAATAGTTGACACATGAAAGCGCTTTCTTCTAAACAATACTTTAACCGTTTTTGTTGTAATTGTCAATATTTTTTGTATATTTTGAATAGACCCACATTACAAAACATATTAAAGGCTTTTAAATTCTAGTACAAATAAATTTATTAAGTTTTTGTACCAAATTATTTAAAATATTTCTAGTATATGTTCCTTTCTTTATTAATAATTTTGTAGTATAATAGATAATGTCTTTTATACTACAGTAAAGGGGTGAGTGGATGAAAGGTAAATTATC
>JAOAFH010000173.1 GCA_026416355.1 Clostridiales bacterium
CTTAATAAGATTAAAAAAAGAAAACCAAGCTCTATGGAATGGAGAACATGGTGGTAATATTAAGTTCTTTGATATAAAAAACGACAACGTACTTGCATTTGTTCGCGAAAAGAACGGTAATAGGGTTATTGTAATTATGAACCTCTCTGATAAAGAAGTAAATATTGAAATACCTTTTAACGATTATTCTGGTAAATATATAAACTTTACTGATAAAACTAAAACATCTCTTAAGAAAAATAACAAATTAAATTTACAAAAGTGGGATTATAAAATATTCGTTCAAAACATATAAACACAAGGTGACAATCACCTTGTGTTTATATGTTTATATATCCCTTCTGTATTGCATTCCATTAAATTTAATCTTTTCAATTTCTCTATATACCTTTTCTCGGGCTTCATCTAAAGTCTCTCCAACAGATGTTAAAGAAAGTACGCGCCCTCCGTTTGTATAAAATTTTTCATCATATAACTTAATACCAGATACAAACAAGTCAGCGCCTTCAATATCATTTAAGCCTAGTATTTCATCGCCTAGCACAGGATTTGAAGGATACCCATTGCTTGCTAAAACAACATTACAAGAAGCACCATCTATCCATTCTATATCTGTTTCATGTAATTTTCCTTCTAACGTGTCTAAAATAACATTAGCTAAATCACTCTTCATAAGTGGTAGAATTGCCTGTGCCTCTGGATCTCCAAAACGCACATTATATTCTAAAAGATATGGTCCATTTTCTGTTATCATTATTCCAAAATAGATAAATCCCTTGTAGTCTAAGTTTTCTTCTTTAATTCCATCTAATGTTTTTGCCATTATATCCTTCTTAAAGTTTTCAAACACATCATCTGTTACATATCTATTAGGAGCAATTACTCCCATTCCACCTGTGTTTGGTCCCTCATCGCCGTCATTTAATCTCTTGTGGTCCTTTGCTGATATGAATGGTTTTATTGTTTTGCCATCTGTTATACATATTATTGATGCCTCAACGCCTTGCAAATACTCCTCTATTACTACTCTTTGCCCTGAACCTTTAAATATATCATCTATCATGAAGCTATATAGTGTGTCTTCTGCCTCCATTTTGCTATTACAAATAACTACACCCTTACCTTGTGCAAGTCCATCTGCCTTAATAACAACTGGATACTTTATGTTTTCTAGATAATCCTTTGCCTCATTATAATCTTCAAAAACTTCGTAGGCTGCTGTTTTTACATCATATTTTTTCATAAAATCCTTAGCATATGCTTTGCTTCCCTCAAGAAGTGCTGCATTTTTAGTTGGTCCAAAAATCTTTAATCCATTTTCTCTAAAAGCATCAACAACTCCCAAAGTTAAATATTTTTCAGGGCCTACAACAGTTAAATCAATATTTTCTTTTTTTGCAAATTCAACAAATTCATCTATATTATCAATATTTACATTCTCGCATTTGTCTTCCATTAAAGTTCCTACATTACCTGGGCAAACATAAACTCTACTGCACATATCACTTTTTGCAAGCTTTTTAGCTAGTGCATGTTCTCTTCCACCAGAACCTAATACTAAAACCTTCATAAAATCACCTCTAGTGTTTAAAATGTCTTATACCTGTAAAGACCATAGCTATACCCTTTTCATTACAAGCATCTATTGATTCCTTATCTCTTATTGAACCACCTGGCTGCATTATTGCCTTTATTTTATATTCATCTGCCTTTAAAACAACATCCTCAAATGGGAAGAATGCATCAGATACAAGGCAACTTGCCCCTACTCCTCTCTCTAGTGCCTGGCATGCAGCCCAAATTCTATTTACTTGTCCTCCTGCAATACCAACAGCCATCTTATCCTTTACAACAACTATGGCATTTGATTTAACATATTTTACAACCTTCATTCCAAATAGCATATCTTCCATTTCCTTATCAGATGGCTTGTTTTCAGTTACATATTTAAATTCACCTATAAGCTTCTTATTAACATCTTGAACTAGTATTCCACCATCAACACTTATATACTCTAAGTTATCTACTGGCTTTGACAGTGCCTTTATAACTCTAAGATTTTTCTTTCGCTTTAACACATCAAGTGCATCTTCATCAAATTCAGGTGCTATTACAATCTCTAAGAAAATCTCAATTAGCTTTTCAGCTGTTTTCTTATCTACCTTCTTATTAAAAGCAACTATACCACCAAATATTGAAATGTTATCGCATTCATAAGCCTTATTATATGAATCAAAAACATCTTGTCCTATTGCAACTCCACATGGGCTATTATGCTTTACTGCACAACAACATGGCTCTTCAAATTCACAAACAACCTTCCATGCAATATCCATATCCTTTATGTTGTTATATGAAAGCTCCTTACCATTTAGCTGCTCATAATCCTTTATTGCTCCAAATCCAACTGTTTTTGTATAGTATGCAGCCCTTTGATGTGGATTTTCACCATATCTTAAATCCATTGTCTTTCTATATGAAAGTGTTAGATACTCTGGGAAATCTTCATCGAGAAGATAATTTGATATTGCTGCATCATATGCAGAAGTTAGATTAAATACCTTTCCTGCAAGATATCTTCTCTTTTCAAGGCTAACATCACCAAGTGTACTTATATCTTCCATAATCATTCCATAATCCTTTGGATCGCACACAGGAACAACAAATTTATGGTTTTTAGCAGCAGATCTAAGCATTGATGGTCCACCAATATCAATAAATTCTATCTTTTCATCATCTGATAAATTTTCCTTAACCTTTTCAAAGAATGGATATAGGTTAACAACTACAAAGTCTATATACTCTATTCCTCTATCATTTAATTGTTTTACATGCTCTTCATTATCCCTAACTGCTAAAAGTCCTGCATGCACAACTGGGTGAAGTGTTTTAACTCTACCATCTAAAATTTCATCAAATCCTGTAACTTGGCTAATTTCACAAACATCAATACCATTATCCTTTAAGTACTTATATGTTCCCCCTGTTGATATAATCTCAACACCTCTACCAGCTAAGAACTTTGCAAACTCCAAAATTCCTTCCTTATTATATACACTAATTAGCGCCCTCATAAGCCACCTCCAAACTTTTAATTGCCTCAACTATTGCAATGTGCTCTTGTGTTTGAACCTTCTTCTTTATATCATCGATATTATCCTCATCATCCACAGAAACAATCCTTTGAAGAATAATCCTACCTGTATCAACACCCTCATCTACAAAATGCACTGTACAACCTGTTTGCTTTTCTTTGTTTTCTAAAACCGCCCTATGAACATTGTCTCCATACATTCCCTTGCCACCAAACTTTGGAAGAAGTGATGGATGAAGGTTTATTATTCTATCCTTGTATTCCTTTAAAATTTCTCCCTCAAGTATTGATAGAAATCCTGCTAATACAATAAAATCCGCTCTATTTTTAACTACCTCATAAATTTTTTTAGAAAGCTCATCCCTATAGGTTTTTCTGTCAAATATATGTGTCTCTATTCCTCTTTTTTTTGCTCTCTCTATGCCATAGCACTCTCTATCTGCTATAACTAAGTTAACACTTGAATTTAGTCTTTTCTCATCTATTGCATTTAGTATTGCCTCAAGGTTGGTACCACTTCCTGATACAAGGACAGCTATTTTAAACATACCTGTCCACCACCCTTTATAACCTCGCCTATTTTATATGCCATTTTTCCACCACTTATAATATCTGAAACCACATCATCTGCAACATTT
Source organism: Clostridiales bacterium (assembly GCA_026416355.1). Classification (GTDB taxonomy): domain Bacteria; phylum Bacillota; class Clostridia; order Clostridiales; family Caloramatoraceae; genus Thermobrachium. Next base: position 3,733 of record JAOAFH010000173.1, read on the forward strand.
TTATCCACACAAACAACAAGTCCTATACCCATATTAAATGTTCTATACATCTCTGTTTCCTCTACTCCCCTACCTAAAATAACATTATATATCTCAGGTAGTGGATAGCTATCTTTATATACTACTGCATCAAAATCTCCCTTAAACATTCTTGGGATATTTTCTAAAAATCCTCCACCTGTAATGTGTGCCATTCCCTTTATTTCATACTTTTCAAGTAGCGGAAGAACATCCTTAACATATATATTGGTAGGAGTTAAAAGAACATCTCCTACTTTTTTATCTCCTATCATTTCATTTAAATCAGTAAATATTTTTCTTAAAAGTGAATACCCGTTGCTATGACAGCCTGATGACTCAATTCCAATTAAAACATCGCCCTCTTTAATTTTGCTTCCATCTACTATCCTATCCTTTTCAACAACACCAACTGCAAAACCTGCTATATCAAACTCTCCGTCCTTATAAAAGCCTGGCATTTCTGCAGTTTCTCCACCTATTAAGCTACATCCTGCTAATTTACATCCATCCTTTATACCTGATACAACCTTATACGCATCATCCGCATCAAGCTTGCCACATGCAAAATAATCTAAGAAAAATATAGGCTTTGCACCATGACATAAGATATCATTTACACACATTGCAACACAGTCTATTCCAATAGTATCTAATTTCTTCATATCAAAGGCTATCTTAAGTTTTGTTCCTACACCATCACAGCCTGATACTAAAACAGGGTTTTTGTAGTTTTTTATTTCATAAAGTGCTCCAAATCCACCAACGCCCTCAAGTACGCCATCTTGATAAGTTTCTTTTACCATTCCCTTAATCATTGATACTAATCTATTGCCTTCATCTATATTTACACCTGCATCTGAATATCTCATATCACTCTTTCCTTTCAAACATAAATTTATCTGCCTCAAATGGGGCTGAAACAGGATATATTCCATTGAAACAACCTAAACAGAAGCTCTTTGAATCAAGCGAATCTAATAGTCCACCTATGCTTAAAAATCCCATGCTATCAGAGCTAAGTTCAATTCCCATTTCCTCTTCACTAAGGCTTGAACCAATAAGCTGACTTCTTCTTGGGGTATCAATTCCAAAGTAACAAGGATATGCAACAATTGGTGATGCAATTCTTACATGAACTTCTTTAGCACCACTTTTCCTTAAAAGTTCAATTAGCCTTTTCATTGTTGTTCCCCTAACTATTGAATCATCTACTAAAACAACCCTTTTACCCTCTATGTTTACCTTTAGGGGATTTAACTTCATTGAAACAGCTGTTTCTCTAAGTTCTTGAGTTGGAGCTATAAATGTTCTTCCAACATATTTGTTCTTTACAAATCCAATTTCATAAGGAATTCCTGATGCCTTGGCATATCCAACTGCTGAATGTGTTCCTGAATCTGGAACACCTATAACAATATCTGCATTACATGGCTTTTCTTTAAATAGGTTTTCTCCTGCCTTTACTCTAGACTGATATACATTTATTCCATCTATTGTACTATCTGGTCTTGCAAAATATATATATTCAAATGCACAAGTCTTAAGGGATGTTCTCTCTCCCATGTTGTAACTTCTAAGACCGTCTTTATCTATTACAACTATCTCTCCTGGTTGAACATCTCTGTAGAATTCTCCTCCAACAGCATCTATTGCACAGCTTTCAGATGATAATATATAGTCATCTCCAAGTCTTCCTATACAAAGTGGTCTTATTCCATTTGGATCACGAACTCCAATTAATCTGTCTTCAGTTAATATTAGTATTGCATAGGAACCCTTTATCGCTTGAATAGCATCAAAACATGCTCTTTCTATTCCTTTTTTGTAGCCCCTTGCAATAAGATTTAATACAACTTCTGAATCTATTGATGTTTGAAATATACATCCACCTTCTTCTAAAAGCTCTCTAACAATATCTGCATTTACAAGGTTTCCATTGTGGGCAATTGAGATACTTCCAAGCTTATATTTACTTAAAAGTGGTTGTGCGTTTTGAACATTAGAATCGCCTGTTGTTGAATATCTAACATGGCCTATTGCAGAATAACCAACCATTGTTTCTAGGTCTTCTTTTTTAAGAGCATCCCCAACAAGTCCCATTTCCTTCTTTAAACTAACCTTTTGCCCATCTGTATAGGCTATACCTGCACTCTCTTGTCCTCTATGTTGAAGAGCAAATAAACCATAGTAAACAACATCTCCAACATTCTTTTTTTCTTTAGAAAATATACCAAAGACACCACATTCCTCTTTGAATTTATCTAATCCATAATGCATGGAAGTTCCTCCTTCCAAACCCTCTTTAAATTATTTATTTTTTCATTTATCACACATTTACCATTTATATTAACCTCTAGATTTTCATCTGTTGTTTTTCCAATTACCTCTGCTATTATTCCATGCTTTTTAAACTCTGTAATTATATGGTCTGTATAATCCTCATTGCATGATATGATAAATCTTCCTTGGCTCTCTGAGAATAGATAAACATCTTCTCTTAAATCTGTTTCTATATCTACCTTTACACCTATTTCATTATTAAATGCAGCTTCACATAGGGCAACTATCATTCCACCCTCTGAAATATCATGGGCACTTTTTATTACTCCTTGGTTTATAAGCTTTGTTAAGCATTCAATTGTATTTTTTTCTATTTCTAAGTTACACTTTGGAACTCTTCCATTTACTAAGCCATGAATAACCTTTAGATATTCACTACCACCAATTTCTGCATTTGTTTCTCCAACTAGAATTACTGCATCATTTGAATTTTTAAAGAAGCTACTGCAAGCCTTTGTCTTATCCTCTAAAAGACCAACCATACCTATTGTTGGTGTTGGGTAAATTCTCTCTTCACTTGACTCGTTATAAAAGCTTACATTACCACTTACAACTGGAGTATTTAGTACCCTTGTTGCCTCTGTAATACCAAGTATTGATTGTCTAAATGTATAATAAACTTCTTCATCCTCAGGATTTGCAAAGTTTAGGCAGTCTGTTATTGCAATTGGTGTTGCACCTGTTGCTGCTATGTTTCTTGCAGCTTCACATACGGATATTTTTGCACCTTCATATGGATCTAGGTAGCAAAATCTTGAGTTACAATCAACTGTTAAAGAAAGTGCCTTATTTGTTCCATCAACTGCAACAACAGCAGCATCGCCACCTGGTCTTACAATTGTGCTTGTTCTAACCATATGGTCGTATTGGCTATATACCCATTCCTTTGATGCAATATTCTCTGACTTTAACATTTTAACTAAAGCTTCTTTTAAGACACTTGGTTTTTCTAATTCTTCTATATTTAAATCTAGTTCATCTAAATATTTTGGTCTTCTATATGGTCTTAAATTTGCCTTTGCTCCATCTCCTAAAAGTTCAACTGGCATACATCCAACTATTTTCTCACCATCACATATAGTTAAATTGCTATCATCTGTTATCTCTCCAATTACTGCTGCATTTAAATTCCACTTCTTAAATACTTCTAGAATATTTTCTTCATATCCCTTTTTAACTACAAATAGCATTCTCTCCTGTGATTCTGAAATCATAATTTCCTCAGGAAGCATGTTTTCTTCTCTTGTTACAACCTTTGAAACATCTATTTTAATTCCACATCCTCCCCTTAGTGCCATTTCACAGCTTGAAGATGTAAGTCCAGCAGCACCTAAATCCTGTACTGCAACAACATAGTCCTTATCTATAAGTTCAAGACATGCCTCAAGTAGAAGCTTTTCCATAAATGGGTCCCCTGCTTGTACTGCTGAGCGCATTGCCTCTGATTCCTCAGTTAAATTACATGATGCAAAGCTTGCACCACCAATACCGTCACGTCCTGTTGTATGCCCTACTAAAATTACACTGTTTCCAACTCCTTGAGCAATAGCTCTCTTTAGTTTATCCTTTTTAATTAATCCAACACTCATGGCATTAACAAGTGGATTATCGCTATAACAGTCATCAAAAACTGTTTCCCCTGCAACTGTTGGAATTCCAACTGAGTTGCCATAATCACCAATTCCCTTA
>JAOAFH010000019.1 GCA_026416355.1 Clostridiales bacterium
ATAGCATTTCCAAGTGTGCTTATAAATTTAACAGGTATATTGATATTAACATTATCACCTTTTGAAGATTTAACAAGTACCTTAAACATTTTATCTTTATTTGTTAACTCTATTGTCTCTTCGGTTTTTGAATTTAACAAAGATATAAGCTCAGAAGCCTTTTGTGAATCAATCTTACCTTCCTCAAGCATTTTTAGAACTCTCATAATTTCTTCATTCATTTTAATATCCCCCTTTATTTTTTTAATAAATTGATTGCATCATCAGCAGTTATCTCTCCGTTTTCAAGCTTAGTTAGTATGTCTAAGTTGCTAGTTTCATCTTTAGATTTAGAAGGTATGTATCCAAGAGCTGATATTACATCATCTAGTTTGCTACGAACAGTAGGGTATGATATACCAAGTTCCTTTTCAACATCTTTTATATTTCCTCTGCATTTTATAAATACTTCAATAAAGTTTAGTTGTTCTATTGAAAGATACGAGAATTTTGATAGCTCAAAATCATTTTCAATTACAGTTTCACATTTTTTACATTTTAGTCTTGTTGCAATTAATTTTGAATTACATACGGGACATTTGGAAATAATTTTGAATGACATCTTTTTTCACCTTCCTTAATTGTATCATAAAACATTATATTAAAATAATCAATATATATATAAAAATATTAAATAATAATTTTATATTTAATTAAAAATATAAATCATAAACTTAAAAATATTAAACATAACTTTGTTGAAGAGATGAAATAAAAAATAAATCATGCTTATTTTTTATAAGTTTTTAATAAATATAATATAGGCTCAAAAAATTATATTTTGGAGGGAATATATGGAGATTAATAAAAAAAAAATTATAATTATATTCTGTGTTACATTATTTATTATTGCTGCTTTTTTTATGGGGAAAATATTTATTGATGAAGGTGTTATTGTAAAAGAAGGAGGAGTTACAGAAACAAAGGGATCTTTGAAATCTAATGTTGAATATAACATATACGATACTATGCATAGGATGGCAAATACAAAAATAGAAGCAATAGATGGTCAGGTTTGGGGAGAAATTGAAATTACTCCAGAGCTTTGTAGTGAGTTGATAGAAAAAGTAAATCAAAGTAATTTTGATATATCAGAAAAACAAAAGCTAATTGAAATATTAACTAGATGGAAAAATGGTGATTTTTCTAAATGCGTAGATGAGCATAACTATGTATGGAAAAAGCTTGGGGGAACTATTGGAAGAGCCATAAGACTAAAAAAATAAAATAGTAATTTTTGGAGTATAAATTTTAGAATATTACACAACATAATACAAAAAGGGGTGTTGCTATGAGAATTGAGAGGGCAATGGAGATTCAAGACTCCATAGGTGTTATCAAGGTTACATATAATGGACATGACGTGTGGATTGAAGAGGTACATAAGGACACAAAGTCAGCAGTAGTAAAAGATCTTCAAAACAACAAGGAATTTGAAGTACCTGTTTCAAAGTTACAGGAGGGATAAAAAATAAAACTTTAGGTGATACGTCACCTAAAGTTTTATTTTTTATAACCTACATCTATAAACCCTTGCTTCATATGGTCAAAGTTTAATATTATAAGCATTCTTATCATCACATTGATAGTTTGATAAAACTAGTTCACATTCTTGTATCTTTATATTTAAAGGAAGAGCAAACTCAGGAGTTCCATCAAAGAAGTTTACAACAATTAGGAATGCTTCATTTCCAAGTTTTCTAATATATGAATATATTTCTTCGTGTTCTTTGTTTATTTCAATAAATTCTCCGTAAACAAGAGTATTGTGTTTTTTTCTAAGTTCAATTAGCTTCTTATAGTAGTTAAATATTGAGTCTGGATCTTTTAGCTGTGATTTAACATTAATATCTTTGTAGTTGGAGTTTACTCTAATCCAAGGAGTAGCATCACTAAATCCAGCATTTATTGAGTCATCCCATTGCATTGGTGTTCTTGAGTTGTCACGGGAAGTTAGATGAAGTCCCTTTATATAGTTTTCGTGGCTTACAAGTCCAGATTCAACAAAATCTCTGTATTTGTTAAATACTGCAACATCTCTGTAATCCTCAAGCTCAAAATCCCAAGCATTTGTCATTCCAATTTCGTCTCCATAGTATATAAATGGAGTTCCCTTTTGTGTAAGTTGAAGTGTGGCAAGCATTTTTGCAGACTCTTTATGGTAGTTTACATCATCTCCAAGTCTTGAAACAGTTCTTGTTGAGTCATGGTTAGAATAGAAAATTGGGCACCAACCTTCTTTGTCATCTCTTTGTTGCCAACCACTCATCTTATCCTTTATTTCATTTACAAGGTCAATTTTTCTCTTTTCCCAATCGTTTTTGCCCTTTCCAACAGAGTGCATGTCAAAATGGAATGTCATGTCTAGTTCTTCTCTATCTACACCTGTATAGATGTATGCATTGTGGTAGCTGATACCACCTGTTTCACCAATTAACACATGATGTCCTGTGTTAAATAGATTCCTTCTAAGCTCTTTAATATAGTCATGTACTTCAGGAAGGTTTTGAACGTATTTAATAAAATCTCCATAAACTTGTCCTTCTTTAACTTCTGCGTCAGGGAAGTTAAAGTCCTTTTCTAAGTGGTTAATTGCATCAAATCTAAATCCATCAACACCCATGTCGATCCAAAACTTAACCATCTTTATTATTTCTTTTCTAACTTCTTCACATCTCCAGTTTAGGTCAGGCATTTTTTTAGAGAATAGGTGTAGATAATATTCTCCTGATTGTTCATCGTACTCCCAAGCACTTCCACCAAAGAATGAGCCCCAGTTGTTTGGAGGGTTACCATTCTTTCCAGGGTGCCAGATGTAGTAATCTCTATATGGATTGTCCTTTGATTTTCTGCTTTCAACAAACCAAGGATGTTCATCTGATGTGTGGTTTATAACTATGTCCATAATAAGTTTCATGTCTCTTTTATGAAGTTCTTCAACAAGTGTCTTAAAGTCTTCCATATTTCCGAATTCGTCCATTATGTCGTAATAATCGCTGATGTCATATCCGTTATCATCGTTAGGAGATTTGTTTATTGGGTTTAGGTAAATCATGTCTATCCCAAGATTTTTAAGGTAGTCTAGTTTTTCTATTATTCCTTTTAAATCCCCAATGCCATCTCCATTTGTGTCTTTAAAGCTTCTAACATAGATTTGATAGGCTATGCCTTCCTTCCACCAAGTTCTTTGCATAATATCCACCATCCCTTATAATTTTATACAAATTTTTTAATAATCAGAAAATATATCATTTATTTTTAGGGCTGGGAAGTTGATTAATATATCCCCATACAAGTGCCATAAATAAATTCAAAGTATTGAAGATATTTTGCTAAGAAACTCTAAGGATTTCTTTGTTTAAAAATCCTTACCTTCGTCAGCCTCCGTCCATGGAGGCGACTCAGCTCGGCACGTCCGTGTGCCGAATTACAGGATTTTCAAAGTCGAAATCCTAAAAGTTTCTAAAGCTTATATCTATATACTTTTCCATTTATTTATTGGCACTTGTACGAAGTGGAACACACAAATGGAGATATATTTATTTTATAAGAGTAATAGGTACCCAGCCCTAAAAATTATATTTCTACAAAAACCCCAAAGTGGTCGGATACAACCTCTTTGTTTGTGCCATTAAATATTACATATGATGATTTAACATCAATTTCTTTGTTTACTAAAATCAAGTCTAATCTTAAATCGTTTTTATTTTTGCTCCAACCATCTATTTTACCTTTTACAGTAATTCCTTCATCTTTAGATTTTGCTAAATTAAATGTATCAAATAGTCCCTTTGATAGCATATAGTCATATCCTTCGCCTCTTACAAAGGCATTATTATTAAAGTCGCCCATCAAGAATGTAAGTTTGCTATTGTCTATTGTGTTATATAGTTTGTCAAATTGTTCTTTAAAAGGTTCTTCATCATCATTCCACCAACCTAAATGACATGAATAGAAGTCTATTTCTTCTCCATCTATCATTAAAGTTATTTTTATTATTCTTCTTGTTTTCCAAATGCTAAAGTCATCTATTTTTGAAATTAGAAAGGATTCAACTTTTTTAACTTCATGTTTTGTAAGTATTGCTATGCCTTCTTCGTATACGTCATAGCTAACGTGTGTTTTTTCGTAATGCATTGTATATTTTTTATCTGAAATATCGTTTATTTTATTCATTAAAAGGAAGGCAAAGTTATCTTCCTTAACATTGCCTTCAACCGTTTTACTTTTAATTAGCTGATTTACTTCTTGCAGGGCAACAATATCATATTGTTTTTCTATAATGTCATTTACAATTATGTTTAGTTTTTCAAGCTGATTATCCTCTTGCCATGAGTGGCAGTTTAGAGTTAAAAGCTTCATCCTTATGCCCCCAATATGTCGTTTATATCTGATTTTAATATGTCTGCCTTTGGACCATAGATTGCTTGTATTCCCTTATCCTTAACTATAAGCCCAACAGCTCCATTTTCCTTCCACTTACTTTGTTCTGCAACCAATGTAGTGTCTTTAACTGTTACTCTAAGTCTTGTCATGCAAGCGTCAACATCTACTATGTTATCACGTCCACCTAGAAGGTCAATAACCTTTAGTGCTAAGTCCTTATTTGAAGTGTTTGAAGTAGTTGTTGCTGCAGCTTCTTCTTCAGCTGTATCTAAAGTATTTTCTCCACGACCAGGAGTTAATATGTTAAATTTCTTAATTGCAAACTTAAATCCAAAGAAGTTAACACCAAAGAATAAAAGACAAGTAAATACAAAGTTTAGTAGGTCTTTAGCTAGTCCAGCGTTTACTATCATTGGTGTTCTAGTTAAAAGTTCTATAAAACCAAATGCATGTATTCTTAGGTTTATTAAATCTGCCATTGAGAATGCAAGTCCTGTAAATACAGCATATCCAAAGTATAGTATTGGTGATGTAAACATAAACATAAATTCAATAGGTTCTGTAACACCAGTTAAAAATACTGCAAGTGCAGCAGATAAAAACATTGATTTATATTGAGGTCTCTTTTCCTTTTCAACGCTCATGTACATAGCAAGTGATGCACCGATTAGTGATGCAGTTGAAGTTATTATTTGGCCAACCTTAAATCTAGCAGGGTGAACAGTTGAAAGTAGGTTATTATATGTTGCCATATCTCCTGCAGCTTTTAGGTTGTTAAGGTCTGTAATCCATGCAAGCCAAAGAGGGTCTTGTCCATAAACAGCCTGTCCCACCTTATCCCCAGTTAAAATGTTATAAACTCCACCAAGTTCTGTGTAGTTCATAGGAATAGTTATCATGTGGTGTAGACCAAAAGGAAGTAAAACTCTTTCAAGTGTTCCATATATAAATGTTGATATAAATGGAGCATTGTCCCTTGAAGTTGCAATCCATTTACCAAATGAGTTTATTCCTGTTTGAACTATTGGCCAGAATATTGAAAGAGCAGTTGCTGTAATTACTGAACCTAGTATAACAACAAAAGGAACAAATCTCTTTCCATTAAAGAATGAAAGAGCATTAGGTAGTTTGTTGTAGTTATAGTATTTGTTATAAAGTGTAGCTCCTAAGAAACCTGCTATTATACCAACAAATACACCCATATTAAGTGCTGGTGCACCAAGTACAGATGTAAAGTAATCTTTAACAACTAAATTTGAACCAAATATAGTTTTAACTGTTGCATTTGCATCTTGAAGCATTGCACCGTTTACACCAAATATAGCACCTGTAACACGGTTTATTAGTATAAATGCAATAAGGGATGCAAAAGCTCCACCGGCTCTTTCCTTTGCCCAAGAACCACCAATTGCTACTGCAAATAGTATGTGAAGATTTACAATTATTCCCCAGCCTAAATCTTCAGCTATACGTGCAATCGTCTGAGCAAGTGTAACATTTCCAAATAAAATACCAATAAGTTTTCCAATAGAAATCATAAGACCAGCAGCAGGCATAACTGCAACTACCACCATTAGTGCTTTACCAAACTTTTGCCAGAAATCAAAAGAAAATAGTTTTTTCTTCTCCATAATTGAACCTCCTTTTTCTTCAATGAAATGCAAACGATTGCACCAAAGTTAAAAAATATATGAGGTTTTAACCTCATATGTGTCAGACTATTAACAATTGTAGTATAAAGTATAAATAATCTAAAGTCAATGCAATTTAAATATATCATAATATTAAAAATATATTAACTAGGTATAATATGGGGCTGCCTTTTGGCAGCCCCATATATTTAAATGCTATATATATCCCTTGTATCATATTTTCTAAGTATAGTAACTTCCCTAGAAGTTTTATTAATTAAATTGCAATCAAATCTATATCCCCTAACCCCATGTAATTGGAGTTCTTTTAAAATATTAAAGGCTAAATTTTTGCTAATGCATGAAAGAATGATATTTTCATCACAATCATAGCAAGCACCATCCAATTCAATTGTATCATAATCGTTATTTATTATTTCATTAGTAATGGTTTCAAGAAAAAGATTATCTATTTTGCATCCTATTGTTTGGCAGTTAATGTGTAAACACTTCATAATAAGGCCTCCAGTTATTTTAAAAATAATCAGATAATTTTCAATTTTAGTTTAAATCACCAAGTTGAGTTTGTCAATATTTTAACCTGTTCTATTTTAAAAAATATACAAATATACTTTTTATAAGACGCAGGGGAGTGGTTAATATTAGAAAAAAATTATGTATTTTATTAATTTTAATATGCTTTATATTTTGGAGGGTTTCTATGGAGAAAATAATTCAGATGGATTTTGGATTTAATTATAGTTGTGAATCAAGCTATGAAAAGCTTTGTAGAAAGTTTATAGAAGAAAAAATGCAAAATCAGGATGGAGGGATTATAACCAACTATAAAATAGCAGAGGATTCAAGGGATGTTTTATCGGAATCAGAGGGACTAGCTATGCTCTATTATGTATTTGTAAAAGATTATGAAAAATTTAATATGCATTATGAATTTGTAAACAACAATATGATTTTAAAAACTAATTTAATTTCTTGGAGAGTTGGAGATGATTTTTCCTATTCATCTTCTGCTGCAATAGATGATTTAAGGATAATAAGAGCTTTGGTTTTCGCATCAAATGAATTTAACAACAAAGACTATCAATCTCTTGCAAGAAAAATAACTAAGGCAGTTAAAAAGTATGAAACAAGAAATGGTTATTTAGTTGATTACTTTGATGGTTATATTAAATCAGATTCAATTACATTATCATATATAGATTTATATACTTTAAAATTAATGGTCAACTATGATACATATTTTGAAACAGTTTATTTAAATTCAAGGGATGTTTTAGATAGAGGTAAAATTGATGGTACTCCATTTTATAGAAATAAATACAACTTAAAAACTAAAACTTTTTCAAATGAAAGATATGTAGATATTCTTCAAAATGCAATAGTTGTAGAGCATTTAGTGGAAGACAATATATATCCAAATGATTTTTATGGGTTTATAAAAAATGAAATAGAGCAAAGTGGAGCAATTTATTCAAAATATGATATATCAACTAAAAGGCCTGTTAGCAAGGTTGAATCAACTGCCATATATGCAACTTTAGCAAGGATTGCACTTTATTACAAAGACATAGATTTATATAAGGCATTAATCAATAGAATGCTAAAGCTTCAAGTTAAAAATATATCATCTCAGATAAATGGTGCATATGGTGATAGCAGAACACTTTATGCCCATTCATTTGATAATTTAAATGCATTGATTGCCCTAAGGATGGGGGGATGTTACATTGGGGAGGAAGGTTTTAATTAATTTTATTTTAATATTAATTTTATTTTCTAATTTTACATTTGCTCAGAATAAAAAAAGGGTTTTATTAATATATGACACCAGATACAATTTTGGCTATGAAAATGATGAAGTATTAGCATTTAAACTTTTATTTGGACATTTTAATGTAGATGTTGATGAGGTTTGGGAGAGGGAATACAAAAAAGATAGTTTAAAAAATTATGATTATGTTTTTTTGATGGGACTTGATGATAAT
>JAOAFH010000077.1 GCA_026416355.1 Clostridiales bacterium
TATAAAACTCCTATTTTTAAGCGTACTTTAATAAACCACAAAAACTAATTGTGATTTAATGTAAAAACTATATTAAACTTCCATTAAGCACTTGTGGATAATGTGTTTAATCTATTTACAGCTATTGTACCAGCAACTAATGCTATACAATTTAGTAAAGCCCATGTTTTTGCTTTGGCTATTCCTGCAGAACGTATATTATCCAAATTTAAGTATTCCTTTAATCTACTATTACATCTTTCAACAGAGGTTCTTAAATTATATAGCTTATTCCATTTTTCCGAACCTCTCATTGGATAACTAAATAACCTATGGTTTTTATTGTAATTAACTTTTAAGCAATAGCCATAATTTGAATTACTACACCAATGCATCCCGTTAGGGCAATTAACTTTTCCTGTAGCATGTGGACACCTTAATTTTATATAGTTTCCATCAATACCCCAAAATGAAAGTGGGTATCCCATAGAACAAATTGGCCACAGGTTTTCATTAAACCCTTCTGGTGGAGCAAAACTACTTCTTTTGTTATACGCTATGATTGCTTGACCATCAGTATTATTTATAATATAGTCATAGTTTTCCTCAATATCATAGCCTGAATCCATTATATAGTATTTAGTAGTAAATGTTGAACTATAAATACGCTTAAATCCTTCAATTAGCTGAATAACATATTTACCATCATAAATACTTGCTGGAGTAATATCTATATAAAGTGGTAATTCACTTTTACAATCAACTATAATATGTGCTTTCCAGCCAAACCACTTTATATCATTACCATCGGTATCTTTTTTCTTGCCCCAATTAGGAGATACTCCATCATCAGAGATTTTAGATTTAGGTTTAGCTTTTTCGAAGGAATCTAATTTAGTAGAATCAATAGCAACATTTGTTCCATCAATAATGCCTAAATTTTTAGCCTTAAGTATAAGTTTTTTAAATTCATCTTTAAGTTCAGGCATAGATGATATTTTAGATAAAAATCTACTAAATGTTGATGTAGAAGGTGCAGACTTTAATACATCAAAACCACAATTATATTTAAAAGCTAAGTCAGAATCTAAACGCTCTTTTAATCTTTTAAAATCATTGATTTTCTCTACTTGCATAGCAATTAAAGCGTTAAGTAGTGCAATAGAGTTATGTCCTTTCGGACCTCTTTTATGAGAAGATTTATTAAGTTTATTTACCAAATTACTAAAATCAAGTTGAGATAAAATTAATTGAAGCTTATTTTCTTTTTGAAATTTTAAAATTTCCTCGAAGGAAAATAAACATTCTTGTCGAATATACATAAGTAGGATTCACCCCTTTGTTGGTATTTTGTGCGTACTTATTATATTCGACATTTGGGGTGAATTTCCTTTTTGTATGACTAAAAATTAAGTATTTTCAAGGCTTAAAAAATATGCAATTTCCTCATTTATCAAACTTTGCATGCCCCTTCCCCTTCCTGTTTAGCTATATATAAATAATTCAACATCTGTGAAAAAAATCCTGCAAGAATTATTAACTTAATTTAATTAGAAAACATTTTCTAAAAAACATTTGAAATATTTACAAAATTATAAAAAAGTAATATAATTGATAATGCACCAAAAAAATGAAGGGGGAATAAAATATGAGAATCAAGCAAATTGGTGCTAAGGTTACAAGTATCATACTAAGTTTATTGTTAGTCTTTACAATTTTACAACCAGGACTTGTAACATTGGCAAATGCAGAGACAACTGAAAAGGTATATGACATCATTGAAATTACAGATTTTCATGGAACTTTACAGGATTCATCAAACAACAAGGTTGCAGCGGTTTTAGGAGACAGAATCAAAAAGATTAAACAGTCAAATCCAGATAGGTTTATTTTCTTAAGTGGAGGAGATTTATATCAAGGTTCTCCAGTTTCAAATGTGCTTTTAGGAAAGCCAGTTAAGGAATTTTTAAATAATGTTGGACTTGATGTAACAGCAGTTGGAAACCATGAATTTGATTGGGGCTTAGATAAAATTATTAACATGCATAAGGAAGAACCAGTTGCAAAATATGATTTTGTGTGCTCAAATCTTTATGATAAAGCAACAGGTAAAAGAGTATTTGAACCATATAAAATATTAAATAAAGATGGATTAAAAATTGCAGTTGTAGGTGCTATATCAACAGAAACGCCAACAATAGTACTTCCTAAATATGTAGAAAACTTTGAGTTTAAGGATGAAGTAGCCGAAATAAATGCAGTTGTAAAGAATATAAGAGATAATAATAAAGCTGATATTGTGTTAGCTTTAATTCACGAAGGAAGTGACAAAACAGGAAAGGCAGGTAAAATTTTTGATATAACCAATAAATTGATTGGTGTAGATGCAGTATTTGGTGGACATTCACATACAATAGTAAATTCATTATCAACAAATGGTATTCCAGTGTATGTAGCAAATTCAAGTGGTAAAGGTTATATTCATGTTAAGATGACAATTAAAGATGGTAAACCAAACTTTATAGGTGACTATGTTGCACTTGATAATGAATCAGGATATAAAACAAAAACTCCAGTTTATGATACCAATGTACAAGCTATAGTAGATAAAGCATATGATGATTTAAAACCAATATTCGATGTTAAAATTGGTTCTACAGATAAAAATTTAACCAGAACACAAAATGGAACACCATATGGAGAATCGTTACTTGGAAATTGGATTACTGATGTAATGAGAAAGAAATTAAATGCTGATGTTGCTTTCCAAAATAATGGTGGAATAAGAATTGATATTCCAGCAGGTGATATTACTGTAGGTACAATATTCTATTTAATGCCTTTTGATAATACATTAGTAAAACTTCAAATGACAAAGGCACAACTTAAGGAAGTGTTAGAACAAGCCTTTATGGATAATGGAAAAGGAATACAAGTTTCAGGTTTAAAGGTTAGATACAATCCAACAAGACCATCTGGTAATAGGGTTGTTGACATTGTTAGAGAAGATGGTAAGGCAATTGCTGATACTGAAAAATTAGTTGTTGTAACAAATGATTTTATGGCAACAGGAGGAGATGGATTCACAGCATTTTTAAGTGCAGGTGGTGCAGATCCAAAGAATAACACATTTATTTTAGTAAGAGACGCATTGATTGAAGCAGTAAAAGAAACAGGAAAAATTGAAACAACTATGAATAATAGAATAGCTAATGTTAAAGGTTGTATATCAGTAGTTGCAACATCAGATGTTCACGGAAATGTTTTAAATATTGATTATGCAACAGGAAAACCTCCAGTTGATTCAAAGGGATTAGAAATAGGACAAGGTCTTGCAAAGGTTTCAACCTATGTAAAGAACTTAAGAAAACAAAACAGCAATGTTATGCTCATAGACAATGGAGACACAATTCAAGGAACACCACTTGTTTACTACTACAATATGATAGATAAAACAGCAGAGTATCCAATGATGAAGGTAATGGGTGCAATGGGATATGATGCTTGGATATTAGGAAATCACGAATATAACTATGGACTTGAAACTTTAAATAGAGTAATTACAGATGCAAAGAAAAATAAAATTGAAGTTTTATCAGCAAATACATATAAAGAAAGTGGAGAAAACTTTGTAAAACCATATATTATAAAGTCCTTTAATGTGGATGGAAAAGAAGTTAAGGTTGCGGTTATAGGACTTACAACTAAGACTATTCCAAGTTGGGAATCACCACAAAACTATAAAGGATTAGAATTTAGAGATTTAGTTCAAGAAGCTAAAAAGTGGGTTAAAGAAGTTAAAGAAAAAGGTGCTGATGTTGTTATAGTATCAGCCCACAGCGGAGAAGAAAAATCATCAGATATAATTCCTGAAAACCAAATTAAGGCTATAGCTCAAAACGTAAGTGGAATAAATGTAATTGTTGCAGGGCATGCACACAGTTTAATTCCACAAAATGTATATAAAAATCCTGAAGGAAAGGATGTAATAGTAACTGAACCAGGAAAATGGGCACAATATGTATCACAAATTGATATATATGTAAATCAAGATGGGACATATTCTGT
>JAOAFH010000108.1 GCA_026416355.1 Clostridiales bacterium
TAATAGTTAGAAAAATTGATGATTGCTGGCTTATAGATGAGGTCACATTAGGTAATTATAAATAAAGCGACATTCTCGCCACTATAAAAAGTGGGGAATGTCGCTTTTTCAAATGTTATATGTGATATAGCTACCAGTAAATTTATCCAAGTACCTTTTTGGATTTGCCTGTGTTATAACCTATGTCATCTCCTAATGTTTCATCTGGCATTATTCTAAACTTATCCTTTACATATTCTACTTCTTCCTTTGCTGACATTGACATTACTGTCTTAATCTTATAAATGTAATGTCTTGACATCTTTAGTGAATTAGTTGGACAAACATCTACACAGAAGGCACAAAAGCTACATCTACCATAATCTACAACAGGCTTTTTAATATCTCTTCCTTGCTCATTTTTACCTATAACCTTCATCTTTATTGCATCAAATGGGCAAATTCTCTTACATGCTGCACATCCAACACATTTATCTAAATCATTTGTATGAAGTCCTCTATAGGTAGGGGAAACCCCTTCTTTAGGAAATACTCTTAAAATCTGTTTTGGATATTTTATTGTTACAGGTTTTCTAAATAGGTTTTTTAATGTTGTAAGTGGAGAATAAACACTCTTATCACCTAATGCCATAAAAACACCTCCTACTTATCTATATCTGGTGGGCATATGGCAAGTGATGCCATCCAAGCCGCAACATCATCTATTTTCATTTTTGGTAGGTGTTTTTGCGCATAAAGTAGTCCTGCTGGTAATGATGGTCCTCTAACTCCTACTCTATATGGCTTTAACCCTCCATCTGACACAACATAATATCCAAATTCTCCCTTAGATGACTCAACTTTTGCATATGCTTCACCCTTTGGAACCTTAAGCATTGAAAGATTTCCTAAGTTTAGTCTTACATCACCCTCTGGCATTTCTTTTAGTGCCTGTCTTATTAATTTTATTGTTTCTTCAAATTCCAATCTAACTTGAACTGCACGAGTTAGGGCATCTCCTCCATCTTGAGTTATAACCTTAACATCAAGGTATGGATATGCCGCATAAGGATCATCTACTCTTACATCAAAGGCTCCACCAGATGCCCTAAGGTTTGGTCCTGTAATTCCATCCTTCATTGCATCCTCTTTTGATACATATCCCATTCCCTTTAATCTTTTGTGGATAATAGGATTTTCAAACACTAATTTATCGTATTCTAGAAGTCTTTTTTCAAGTATATCTAATACTTCATTTAATCTTTCTACCCACCCATCAGGAAGGTCATTTCTAACCCCACCTGGTATATTAAATATGTGATATATTCTTGCACCTGTTAGCCATTCAAACAAATCTAAAAGCAAATCTCTGTCAGCCATCATTATATACATTGGAGTATATAACCCTAGTGCTGCAACAAGTGCACCCATTCCCATTAAAAATGATGTTAACCTGCTCATTTCAAGAGTTATTGTTCTTATAAACTTTGCTCTATCTGGAATTTCAACTCCCATTATTTTTTCTATTGCTGTGCAGTATGCAACTTCATTTGGATCTGGATCAACAACACATATTCTAGGAACAAGTGCTAGATTTTGAACCCAAAGCTTTTGTTCCATAAGTTTTTCAAAACCTCTATGAAGATGCCCCGCATTTGGTCTTACCTTAACTATCTCTGTTCCTATCATCTCTAAAACATATCCAAAATTTCCGTGCATACCTGGATGGTTAGGTCCAAAGAATAGTTCATATACAGATAAATTATCCTTTTCAGCTATTTTACTTAGCATATATGATGGTGCATCCATTATATATCACCTCCATCTACTTCTGCATCATAAAGTCTTATTGAAAATTCCCTTGTGTCAAAATCCTTTCTAAGTGGTGGTATATCCACCCAGTTTTCTAAAAATAGAGGTGATAGGTCGTTGTTACCCTCAAACTTAATTCCAAAGAACTCATGCACCTCTTGTTCATAAAACTGTGCTTGTTCCCAAAGGTTATTTACTGTTGGTAAAATAGGCTCTTTTCTATCAATCCTTACCTTAACCAATATGTGAATTTTATGAGTATATGACCACACATGATATACAACTTCAAACTCACCTTCATCTATAAAATCAACAGCTGTTATAAATGATAGGTGCTCAAAGCCTATACTTCTTAGAAAAACAAGGTCATTTAGAAGATTATCCTTTTTAACCTCTAGAGCTATTTGATTTTCATATAGGTCATAAACTTTATTTCCTCTATCAACTAATTGCTTTATTACATCACTCTTTTGCATCTTCATTTTTCCCCTCCAAATCCATTTCAGGAGTTTGTCCTAATATTGGCACAGTCTTTTTCAATACTCTGTCTTGGTTTGCCTTATAGTATTCATAGTTTTCTTTGTACTTTTTATATGCTCCTGCTTCTCCTGATTGAATCATCTTCATTAGAGTTTGAAGTGCATCCATAACTGCCTCTGGCCTTGGCATACATCCTGATACAGTAATATCAACAGGAATATATTCTGCTAGGTTTGTTATTGTGTTATATGAATCCCAATATATTCCTCCATTTACTGTACATGAACCAAAGGCTAATACCCATTTAGGTTCTGGCATTTGTTCATAGGTTCTAATTATTCTCTTTAATGTTTTTAATGATACATATCCTGTAACAAGAAGTACATCGGCCTGTCTTGGCGTAGCCATTGGCCCTATTCCAAATCTCTCAACATCCCACCTGGATGTCATTGCTGGTGGTAACTCCACCGCTCCACAGCCTGTTCAGTAATGAAGCATCCATATTGATCTTTGTCTGAAGAAATCTATAACATTTTCTATACAACTTCTCTTTTTTTCAACTTTAATTTCTTCCATTTTAAACACCTCCTATACAAGTATTAGGATTAATTGTATAACTGCTATTCCCATTGGAACAGTCCATAAAAATTTAACTGCTTGTTCAATTTTAAATCTTGGGAATACAGCCTCTATAAACACAGTTATTAGGTATATTTCAAATTGCTTTAAAACAAAAGTAAATACGTTGCTTGCTCCACCCATAAAAAGATTTACTATTATTGCAGTTTCAACAAATATTGCAACTGCATGTGTTAAAAATGCAAGTCCTAGATATTTACCACTTAGTTCAACCATTGGACCTGATGCAATTTCTGCTGGTGCAATCATTGCATCAAATGGTTTTTCTCCCATCATAGCTTGAAGTGCAATTTCTGCTGCTATAAAAGCAAGTGGGAACTTTATCATATTCCAATTTAAAATTGAACCTGCCTGTGCATTTGAAATTAACTCTAGTGATGAAGTTCCGTTAAATATAATGAGCCCTAGCATAACAGTGAAAAATGGAACTTCATACCCAAGCATCATTGTAAGGGCACGGGATACACCGATTGTTGCATTAGGATTTCCACTTGCTGCAACAGCCATTGCCATTCCCAAATATCCTATCGCCATTAAATACATTATTACTATTAGGTTTGTGCTAGTCTTTATTGCAACATGTCCTGCAATTGGAACAAATAGCATTGTTGCCAAAAGCCCACCTAATGACATAACCATCCCTAAATCCATTACAAAATTATGTGTTATTGATTTTCTTGAAAATAGCTTTCCAACATCAATAAATGCTTGATAAAATGGTGGACCATATCTTAGCTGGATTCTTGCAATAACCTTTCTTCCAATTCCCATAAATAAAAGTCCAATAAATATCGCAAATAACCCAAACAGAAATACTCTCAATACTGTTATCATATAATCAACCCTCCTAGTATTAGTAGGAGAACTCCTATGCTAAATAAAAGTACTGCTCCTTCTCCTCTTTTAAATAGTGCCTGAACTTCATTGCTCATATATTCAAAATTTCTACCAACACTTGCAAAGAAATCATCTATTGATATAGCTTCAAGTAGTGGATCAAACATCTCTTTAAATGGTTGATAGAATGCATATGAATAATTAAATCTATCTGCATCTACACCCCATTCCTCTGGGTATTCCCCGCCTGTATAGTTGTCGTTTTGAGGAACTGTTTCTGATTTGTTTCCAAACAAGTACATTATGGCTGATATTATAACTCCTGCAACAAACATATAGAAAACTATTTTAAGGTCAATTGTTGCATTCTTTAAACTTCCCTCAAGCACTGTTAAAGAAGCTACTTCAACATTATAGCCAACTGCCTTAAGTGCAGATGTAAGTGGTTTCATAACTACACCTGGCACAACACCAACAAGTAACATTAAAACCATCATAATAAGCATTGGCAATGCCATAGTAAGTGGTACTTCCTTAACATCTTTGTATCTGTCAGGTAGTTGTCCTAAAAATATTGAAGCAAGAGCTCTAAATAGATACATAAATGCACCTGTTGAAGCAAATATCATTGCTATTGCAAATACAACCATTTTTCTTGACATAAGCGCCTGTATTATCATCCACTTTGAACCAAATCCATTAAGTGGAGGTATTCCTGCTGCTGCTATAATTCCAAGAAGAAATGTCATAAAAGTCAGTGGCATTCTATATACCAATCCACCAAGCTTATGCATCTCACTTTCACCAGTTCTAAAAACAACCGCTGCAAGTGTTAAAAATATTGCTGCCTTTAAAATCATGTGGTTTACAACATGAAACAATGAACCTTCAAATCCAACTATTGTCATAGAAGCAAATCCAAGTAATATATATCCCATGTTTGAAACCGAAGAATAAGCAAATAGTTTTTTCATATCTGTTTGAAAAATTGCAAGTAATGTCCCAAGTACAGCACTTATTGCACCTATATAACCTATTACATATTGAAGTATATTTCCGGTATTTAATATCTTAGGTAAGTCTATACTGCCAACCACTGGAACAATAAATATAGCCATTGGATAGATTCCATATTTAATCATTACTGATGACATAAATGTAATATAGTCCTCTGGTCCTTCTGCATAAACCTTTTGTGGCCACATGTAGAATGGGAAGGCAGCAGATTTTATTAAGAATGTAGTCAAGAATAATAGTAATATTACTATTCCAATCTTATTTGAGGAGTTTATCACTTGTATTAAGCCAAAAATAGATGGTGTTATAGCAAAAGTACCTGTGTAAGCTCCTAATAGTGAAATAGCTATTAACATTAATGAAGCACCAATTAAAGACAATGCTAGATAATATTTAGCTCCATCTAATGCCTTATCTCTTGCGTTTGTTATAGCAAAGAAACTTGTCCATCCCATAACTTCCCACATCATAAAGAAAATTACCCAATCCTGAGCAAAGAAAATGCCTAAATTTGAAAATATAATTAGCATCCATATAACCGATACATTTTCTTTGGATTTTTGGTTAAATCCTAATGAAAATATTGAAATTATAAAGGTTATTAACGCTGAAAAGAATGCAAAATACCATCCAATAGGATTATTAGAAACTCCTAATGTTAGCTTTGCCCCTAGTATTTCATAACCTATATCGAACTTATTGCTTAAACTCCACATTCCATATATGCTGTAGAGCTTATACAAAACATAACCATTAACTGCTAGAAAAAGCGGCCATGTAACTTTTTTATTCTTTATAAAAATCGCCAAAAATAGCGTTGCTATTAGTGGGATAAAAAGCAGCTCTATCATATTCTCAACCTCACTTTAATGATAAAATTATGTTTATATATTTATCTGGCGCATTCTTTATTTCATCAATTATGTTAAACACAACTTGTTCAACATAACTTGGATAAATACCAATTGCTAATATTAAAATGGCTAAAACAAATGGAACTAAACAGTAAACTCTAGAAATATTCACATTATTCACATCTTTTTCTGAGAAGAATGTATGTGAAATTCTTAAATAATACACACCCTCCACAACTGATGCAATTAATATAAGTGATATCCCTATGCTAGCTAATTTGCCAGTAGCTAGAGCACTTACAACTATTGAAAACTTTCCCCAAAATCCTGCAAAGAATGGCATTCCCATTAGGCTAAGGGCAGCAATTGTAAAGGATATTGCAAGCAATGGATATTTTCTGCCAAGTCCCTTCATATCATTGTAGTTTTTGCTATCTACTGCATTTGAATATTGTTTTGTAACTATAAACATAACCATTTTTGCAATATAGTTAGAAACAACTAAATATAATGCTCCCTTTATAGATTCAAAACTTCCTAGTGCTAATCCAAACATAAACATTCCCATTTGAGCCATTGAAGAAAATGCAAGTACTTTTACTAAATTCTTTTCCTTAAGTGCCTCAACTTCCCCTATTAAAACCGTCATAAATGAAAGTATAATAAGTACAGTGGAAATGTTTGTTTTATACATGTTAGGAAACACAATTAGAAGTATTCTTATTGCGCCATATATGCCAGCTGTTCCAAGCATTCCATGTGTAAACATATTAACTGAGGTAATTGAGCCCTCATATGATTTAACCACCCAAAGATTAAATGGAAATATTTTAAGTTCAACCAGCATGCTTGATAAAAATAGTATTACTATTAGGTTAAATGATGCTTGGTTTAAGCTAGATAGTTTTACTGCAATGTCTGCAAAATTTAAAGTTCCAAGAGTTTTATAAATAAGCCCAATTGATGCAAGGCTAAAAAGTGATGCTGTTGATGATAAAATTAAAAACTTTAATGCCGCACCAGTAGATAGCCTGTCTCTTTTATATGCAACAAGTCCAGCAATAGCAAATGTTGATAGCTCAGTAAATAGATAAAAGTTAAACATATCTCCTGTTAAAACCATTCCATTTGTAGCTGCTAATAAAACGAAATAAAATGAATAAAATTGATATTCTTTTATGTTTTTAACCATTGTTATAGAAATTAATGCTGCTATATTTACAAGCAATAAAAAGTAAATTGTTATATCTGTTACAACAAAGTTTATACCAAAGGGTGCTCTATAGCCTCCTATTGCAACATTAAATGGAATATTTCCACTCATTAAAACTGCTAATGAAAATATTAAATTAAACAATGTAACAATATACATTGTGGCTTTGTTTAGACTTTCTAAAAAAAGTGATAAAAATGCTGCAATTAGAGGGATTACCACTAAAAACACTATGCTATTCATATATTTACCCCCTCTTCATCAATTGCTCTAATTGAAACTGAATTGTGCGTATTTTTATATCTCATTGCAAGTGATAAGGCAAATGCAGTAGTTCCAAGTCCTATTACAATTGATGTTAAAACTAATGCCTGTGGAACAGGATCCACCATTTTATTTAAATTTGCTATGCTTAAATCTGATTGAAGAATTGGAGTAATGCCTCCTTCAATATACCCAAAGGCAACCAAAAGCATGTTTATTCCTGTTTCAATAATATTAAGTGCGATAAGTATCTTAACTATATTCTTTCTAGTTAAAACTCCAAAGAGCCCTACAAAAATTAGTGATAATGAAGAGAATATAAAAACTTTAGTCATAATCAACACTCCTCATAAAATTCAAAATAAATATTTGATAGTTCTGCTGCTACCTTAAAAGCTATAAGACCATAAAATACTGGTATTAGCCCTCCTGAGAATAAATCTCCAATTTTATCTCCTGTTAAAAAGTTTTGAAAGAATACTCCTTTTATTAGATATGATGCTATTCCTATACCAAATATTGAAATACCAGCAATTGCTTCAACTACCTTTAAAGTCTTGTGAGTTACAGTTTTTCTGCCTGCTAAAACACCAGTTAATATTGCTGTTGAAATAATAGCACCTGCTGGGAACCCTCCCCCTGGTGATAGATGTCCATTTATGAACATATATCCTCCAATCATAAACATTAAAATCATAAGTAAAGGTGCCCATCTATGAAGTATTACAGAAGGCTTTAAAACCCTTCTTTTATCCTTTGGTATAACAAAACCAAAGCCTAAAATAGTTACAAACAGTACTATAACTTCTAATGTTGTATCAAATAATCTGTAATCAACAACAACCGATGTAACTATATTGGCAGATGTATCTTCTGCAGTTTGCCCAAACTTATATGAGCTATTTTCATCTACAACATTCTTCTTTAAATATCTATCTGCCACCCTCTTTTGTGGAGTTATATTGTCAGTAATTTTTATTCCATCTCCTGTGTCTATTGAAACCTTATAGATATAAAAGGCCATAAATGAAAGAATTAATAGAGCTAATATATTAATAAACAAAGACTTTTCATCTTTCATTTTTCTTATCCTCCATCTTTTTATATGTGAATATAAATAACGCTGTTGTTATTCCTGAACCTATTGCCGCTTCAGTTATTGCTACGTCTGGTGCCTGCATTAGTAAAAACATTACAGACGACATAAGTGAAACTATTCCAAATACAACTATCGCTTTAAACACATCATCAGTTAAAACAGTCCACACTGCCCCTAAAAACATCAATACGGCTATAAAAATTGCTAAATTAGTCATTTTGTTCACCTTCCTTTAAAAGGGGATTAGAATCTAATAAAAGCTTAGCCTTATTTCTTCTAAGTGTAGCCTTACATATGGTATAAGATGCAATTGGAGAAGAAAATAAGAAAAATAGTGCCATAAGTATAAGCTTTGGTGCTACCTGTGTATTTAAAAATGAAAATCCAACAAGTAGTGCTAATATTCCAAGTGTTGAAGCCTTTGTCCCTGCCTGTGATT
Organism: Clostridiales bacterium; assembly: GCA_026416355.1. GTDB lineage: Bacteria > Bacillota > Clostridia > Clostridiales > Caloramatoraceae > Thermobrachium. Next base: position 8,634 of record JAOAFH010000108.1, read on the forward strand.
GATTAAGAATATCTGGCATTCTAAATATCCCAAGACCAGCAAGAAACGAAAAAGTTGCTCCAACTAATATAAAGAACCAACCAACATATTGCATTTTAAATTCCTCCCTCTAAATAACGTGCTACTGCCACTACACCAACAAAGGATAAAAGTCCATAAACTAGAGCAACGTCAATAAGCAGCATGTTATCTGATAAAAAAGCAAACACAACAATAAGACTTGATGTTATTGTTGTTAACACATCTATTGCTACAACTCTACTTTCAATTGAATCCCCTTTTATAAGTCTAATAACACTAAGGAGCATTCCTAAAATAATAAGTGCTATTGTTATATAAAACATTATTCAAATGCCTCCTTTAGAATTTTTTCAAAAGGTCCTTTTAAGCCTTCTACATCATTAACATTTGCACCTTCAACAACATGGATATAAATTGTATCATCATCTAAATCAACAGAAATTGTACCTGGTGTTAATGTAATAGAATTTGCAAGTAGGGCCTTAGCCATATTGGATTTCAGTTCAGTTTTTACCTCGTATATCTTTGGTGATATAGGCAGCTTTGGTGTAACAACTATTCTTGCCATATTTAAATTAGCTTTAATTAATTCAACTAAGAATACAACAAAATATTTTAATAAATAATATAGGGATTTTACTTTAAATCTTTTGGCTTCTTTATTGTATATTTGAACTAACATTGCAATTAGAAATGAAAGAACTGAGCCAAAAATTATTTCTTGATTTGTAAGTGGATAGCTGAGGGCTGTCCACACTAGAAAGAGAGAAACAAAAGTAAATAAAAAATTAATCAAGATTTGCACCTCCAAATGTAAGAATTAATCCTTTATAAATGACAAGAGCATATTTTTTATTGCCTCATCAGTTATAGTGTATATAACCTCAAGACCATTTCTTTCACCCTCAATAACACCTGAATTTTTTAGAATACCTAAATGCTTTGATACAGTTGATTGAGGTATGTTTAAACAATTCTGAATTTTAGTCACGTTAGATTGTCCATTAAGTAAACATAACAAAATAGATATTCTTATTGGATTACCAAGTGTTTTAAATTGATCTGCTAGTTTTTGAATCTTCTTTTGCACTTCTATACCTATACCCCCTTTATGTATTTTTATATTATAATATTACAATATTATATTTAATATTTCAATTTAATTATTTTTTTAACAACTTTAATATGGCATATGCTATTAAATTTTAGAGTATTAAATAATAATTAGAAGATAATTCGCGAAAAATATTTATAATTAAACTGTTTTGCCAAATATACCCCTCTATGGTATTTGAATATTTGCATACATATAAATATAATTAAATATATGGAAGGGAGGAATTATAATGTTTAAAAAGATTTTCTATTATCCATCTAAAAACCTAGTTAAGGTTATACCCATAGTTTTATTACTTGGATTTTTAACAGGACTTCAATTTGATTTAAACTTTATGAAAAGCTATATTCTTGTTTTTACTGTTTTTATGATTTATCCAACAATGATAGGATTTAACTACAAAACAGCATTTGATTTATCTCATTCAAAATTAGTTATGTTATCTTTGATAATTAACTTTTTGATAATACCTGTTATTGCATATTTAATGGGAATTACTCTTTTTAGAAACAATATGGATATGTTTGCTGGACTTGCAATAGCATCACTGCTACCTACCAGTGGTATGACAATATCATGGACAATGATTAATAAAGGAAATGTGTCAGCAGCAGTTAAAATAACAGCACTAAGCCTATTTGTAGGTTCACTAGTTGCACCTTGGTATTTACTTTTAATGGTTGGCAAATTTATTCCTATTGATATAGTAAAAACTTTTATTACTATTATTCAAGTTGTAGTAATACCACTTATTTTAGGAACTATAACTTATAAAATACTTCTTAAAAAATATTCAGTTGAGGAATACAACAAAAAAATAAAACCTATACTTCCTGCTGTAAGTATATGGTTCCTTCTTGGAATAGTGTTTATAAGCATAGGCATGAAATCTAAGGTTATAATTTCAAAGCCCCATTTAATACTTTGGTCTATTGTTGTACTAATAATATTCTACTTAATAAACTATACAATCAGTACGATAATCGGAAAGATGTTCTTAAATAGAGAAGACGCAATAGCACTAGTTTATAGTACTGTAATGCGTAATCTATCTTTAGCACTTGGAATTGCAGCATCAAGCTTTGGCGCAAAGGCTGCCCTTATTGTAACACTAGCATTTATTCTTCAAGTTCAAAGCGCATCTTGGTTTGGAAAATATTTTGCAAATAAAATATTTAAGGGAGCTTAATGAAGCTCCCTCTTTTATGCCTTCCATAGTCCATGGATGTTACAGTATTCTCTTGCATACAGCACTTCTTCTCCATCATATAGCTTAAAGAATGCTTCTGGTTTGTCTCCTGGACTTAGATATTTTCTATATACTTTATCTTTTGTGTGTACTTCTATCCATTCAATGTAGTGCTTTTCTTCCATAGGATGTTCAACACTTCCAACCTTAACAAGAACTCCACCATCAACAAGTTCCACAACTGGTACATGCTTTTCCTTTGAAGCATCTACTGTATTTTCTGTTTGAAGTGTCATTGGCTTATTACAACAAACTAAAGTTCCTCCTCCTTTATGAAGAACCTCTACAATATTCCCACAAATCTCACATTTATAAACTTGCCTAACCTCTGTCATTTTTACCCCTCCTTAATGGATAATAATTTTCCGTTAATATTATTATAACATTTAATTTTAATAATTCAAGTAGAACTATGTAATTATTTTTTAATTTTCTGAATTATTTTATTCCCTAAAAAGTTATATGTGATATGGCTGCCATTCTTAATTGTTGATATATGGATAACTCCTGCTACACTGTTGGTAAAAAAGGCTTCGTCAAAACTTTTTAGTTCATCTAGAGCTATCTTTGTCTTTATAACTTCTATTCCGTTTTGTTTTAAATAATTAATTACTTTTTTTCTAATGATGCCTGGCAATATTGAACATGATATATCAGGTGTATAAACAATTCCTTGTTTTACAAAAAATAAATTGCCATAGGCTGCCTCGCTTATAAATCCTCTATGGTCTAAAAATATACACGAATCATAACCTTTATTTTTAGCTCTCAAATCCTCAATATAATTTTGGCCATAGTTAAATGTTTTTATGTGATTTAATATACTTTTAGCCTTT
>JAOAFH010000110.1 GCA_026416355.1 Clostridiales bacterium
TTTACTGGTAGCTATATCACATATAACATTTGAAAAAGCGACATTCCCCACTTTTTATAGTGGCGAGAATGTCGCTTTATTTATAATTACCTAATGTGACCTCATCTATAAGCCAGCAATCATCAATTTTTCTAACTATTAAAGTAATCGAACGCCTTGCTGCAACACCTTTAGATATAACTTCAGCACTTGTTATTTCAATTATTTCACCTTCAACTTTATAGGTGTTTTTATCTGTTTTAGTTACAGTTTTTATTTCAATTCTATCAGGCCATGGACTAGATGTGAGTCTTCCAGGAGCTTTTGATGGATCTTTTATCCATTCTTTTAAAAGCCTTTGAGTTATATAATTGCTATAGTTATCTTTGATACTTTTAATTAATATTTCTTGAGAAGCTAAAAGAGAGACATTCTTAAGTTTTTTACCAAAAATATAAACTACTTTGATGACTTGATATTCTTCAAAGTTATTTAGGGTTTCATTTATATGATAAGCTTTGTAAATTGGTATGGTGTAGTTTTTAGCATTAACATTGAATATGATAGTAGTTATAAAAATACTTAGTGCAATCAATATTGCCTTTTTCATATGGCCTCCTATGAAATTATTTTAGATTATTAGTAATATTATTTTGTTGTTTTAAATAAATAATACTGTTATCATTTATAAATTTAAAAGACTAAATCAAGAAAAATGTTTCATTATTAACTAAAAAATAGTAATATTTAATAAGAAAAATAATAGTCATACAACTTAAGGGGAGGTAATATTGTGGATAACAAAACTAATAAAATAGTTTATTCAGCACTATTTTTGGCAATTGCTATAACGTTTCAAACATTAGGTAGAAACATACCACAAATCAATCAATTTCTAGTTGGTCCAATTATTAATAGTATTTTGATTTTGACAACTTTTATATGTGGTATGTGGTGGGGTATAGGAGTAGGAATATTAACACCTCTTTTAGCTTGGTTTGTAGGTCAACTAGCAACACCATTGGCTCCATTTATACCTTTTATAATGGTAGGTAATATAATCTATGTATTTATATTTGCACTATTTATGAAAGGGGAATTGGTTAAAAAGTCTATTGGTATTTTATTTGGAGCAATATTAAAGTTCGCATTTTTATCCATAGCTTCAACAAAATTAATTATACTTATAGGAATAAAATTTCCACCTAAAATTGCTAAGGCATTGGCTAATAGTATGAGTTTCCCTCAATTAATAACAGCTATTATAGGTGGAACCTTAGCATTGATACTTATAGAGTTATTAAGAAAAAGAAGAGTTATTTAAATTAATTTCTGTAAGGATTAATGAGGTATTAGTTTATATAAATTGACAAACAAAAACCACCTTGCTTTAAGCTAGGTGGTTTTTACTTAAAAGTTATATGTGATATGGCTGCCAGCATTAATTAGCTTATCATATTCGGTCATGATGCTTTTTAATATAGCATTTCCTACGTTGTAAATGTAGTCATCAATATTTGATATAGGAAGTACCTTTGGTGAAGTTCCCGTTAAAAAGCAAGCTTCAAATTCGCTAATTTGGCTTACCTTTATTTTATCTTCGACAATATCAAGCCCCAATTTTTTTGCAATTTCAATAACCTTTATTCTAGTAATTCCAACTAAAACATCCTCTTTTGGTGCAGTATATAGTGTATTTTTCTTTATGAAAAATATATTTGAACGGCTTCCTTCTGTTATTTCATCAAAGTTATTTACAAGTATAGCCTCATATAGATTATTTTCTTCAAGGTGTTTGTTTATTTTCTCACGCAATGCAGAATTTATAACCTTTGCATTAGGGTTTTCCCTTATTGCTTTATATAGTGTTGTTTTAACTCCTTTTTCATAATCATCATCTGATGGATAAACAGATTTTATAAAAAATAAATATATATCTGGATTATTAAAATTATTTACTACGATTTTTACATTATAATTTTGAATATCATTTAGTTTGGCTAGGTATATTATTTGATTTCTAATTTCCTCTAGTTCAATAGAAAATTTAATACCTAATATTTTTGCAGAATTATTTAGTCTTTCAATGTGGTCCTCTAAAAATACAGGTTTACCATTGATTATTCTAATAACTTCATATATACTAGGAGATATTTCCTTATATATGTTATCAAAGTTACTTACACTATACTCATTGTTGTTGTGTAAAAAATATTTTAAAATAGCTTCTCCCATTAAAATCACCTCGAAAGATATTTTACACTATAATTATTTTGATTGCAAAAGAAAGTGTATATAGATAATATTATATAATAAGAATAAAATTAAAGGGTGATATTATGTTTGATGAGTTAGATAAAAAGAAGGAAAAACATTAAGTTTAGTTATATAAAAGGAGAGATACAATGTACGATATAGTATTAACTACAGCATTTGGTATTGAATCAGTTACAGCAAGTGAATTAAAATCACTAGGATATAGCGACTATAAGGTTGAAAATGGTAAGGTTACATTAAAGGGAAACGATGAGGATATAGCAAAACTTAATATGTATCTTAGAACAGCAGATAGAGTATATATTAAGTTAAATGAGTTTAGAGCCGAAACATTTGAAGACCTTTTTCAAGGAACACTATCAATAAACTTTCCAGATTTTCTTCCTAAAAATGCAAAGATGCACGTTATAGGTAAGTCAGTAAAATCAAAGCTTTTTAGTGTATCAGACTGTCAGGCAATTGTTAAAAAGGCAGTTGTAGAATCAATGAAAAGAAAATATAAAACCGATTGGTTTTCAGAGGATGGGCCTACATATAAAATAGAAGTTGCGTTACTTAAGGATATTGCAACAATAAGCCTTGATACATCAGGAATAGGGCTTCATAAAAGAGGATATAGAACAATGTCAGGGGAAGCTCCACTTAAGGAGACATTGGCAGCTGCAATGGTTCTTTTGAGCAAATGGACTCCTGATAGACAGCTAATTGACCCATTCTGTGGTTCAGGAACTATTTTAATTGAGGCAGCGTTAATAGGAAAAAATATTGCTCCAGGGTTAAATAGAAGTTTTGATGCAGAGTCATGGGCTCATATAAATAAAAAAATATGGACTAACATTAGAGAAAAGGCTAAAAATGAAGTTAATAACTTGGAGTTTAAATTGCTTGGCCAAGATATAGATGGAAGAGTATTGAAGGTTGCAAGGGAAAACATAAAAAGAGCAGGTGTTGAAGATTTGGTTTTTGTTCAAAAGCTTCCTATGGAGGAGTTAGCATCTAAGAAAAAATATGGCTGCATAATTTGTAACCCACCTTATGGAGAGAGAATAGGTGAGCTAAGGGAAGTTGAAAAGCTTTATAGAAGAATGGGAGAGACATTTAAAAATCTTGATTCTTGGTCATATTTTATTCTTACAAACCACCTAGAGTTTGAAAAGCTATTCGGTAAAAAGGCAGACAAAAATAGAAAGCTATATAACGGAAAATTGCTTTGTTATTTATACCAATACTTTGGACCACTACCTCCTAAAAAAAGAGAATATGAAAATATAACTTATGGTGAAAATAGCTAATTATAAAAAATTATAATATTAAAATTTTCGTTATTGAATGTATGTTATTAAACTGATATAATATAAAGTGCTTTTTTTAAAAAGAATAAAATTAGGAGTGAGTGAAGTGCCTGTAAGAATAGCAATTATTGGTGGCCCAAGATGTGGAAAAACAACTTTGATACAATATTTATACGCAGAAATGAAGATAATGGGACTAAATGTAGGATGTGCAACAGAATATTCAACAGAATATTTAAAAGACAAGGGAATGATTGAGCATCTTTCAGAGCAATATGGCATTTATTTAGGTCAGGCTAGATTGGAAAACGAATTAGAAGTTTATGATTATGCTCTTACAGACTATGCAACATTCCTTCCATACATATACGGAAGGTTCATGCTTGGGAATAAAAAAAGAACAGTAAAAGAAATTGAAATACTAAAGGATTTATATGCACTTGCATTAAGAGACTTACCAAAGTATGATTACATCTTTTTCTTACCAAGAGAATTTGGTTATGAAAGAGATGGCGTAAGATGGCAAGATGAAACAACAGCAATAAAGGTAGATGAGGCTATAAAGCATTTCCTAGATGCTGAAAATGTTCAATATACAATTTTAGATGGTTCAACTAAAAATAGAGCTAAAAAGATATTTGAAATAATTGGATTGAGTAAAAGTAAAGAAGAAAAGGGAGCATAATATTTAAATTTGCTAGCTAAAACAAGAGTTATATAAAAAGGTACCATGAACATAATCAATGTAAAAAATTATATGTTCATGGTACTTTTGTTTTAAGTGAGAAATCTTTGTTTATAAATTTTTGAATTAATTATTATGGTTTAGTAATAAATTTTAGTATAATTGAATTAAGGGAGGTGGTTTTGGTGTTAAAGGCACTTTTTACATACGATTATGGAAAAGATAAGATGAAAATGATTGAGGATTTAGGGTATGAAGTTATACTTAGAGATGAAAGTAAAGTTGTGTTTGAAGAAAGTTTTAGGGATGTTGATGTTTTGGTTTGTTATAATCCTTTTTCTACTTTAGACATAAGCCAAATGGAAAAGCTAAAGTGGATACAGCTATCAAGCATTGGAATAGACCAAATACCAAAGGATATAGTATTTTCTAAAAATATAATTGTAACCAACAATAAAGGTGGATATAGCATTCCTATGGGAGAATGGATAGTTTTAAAAATTCTTGAGATGATTAAAAATAGCAGAGAGTTTTATGAAAAACAAAAGGCGAAAATATGGAAGATGGATACTAGCCTTTTAGAGCTTTATAGTAAAACAATTGGATTTATTGGAACAGGAACAATAGCAGTCGAGGCTGCAAAAAGATTAAAGGGTTTTGATGTTAAAATACTTGGAGTTAATACTAACGGTAGAGATGTTGAATATTTTGATAAGTGTTATAAAATGGACAATATAAAGGAAATGCTCTCATTATGTGATGTTGTTGTGGTATCAATTCCATATACAAAAGAAACTCATTATCTGTTAGATGGTAGTTTGATGGATTGTATGAAGGATGGAGTTTATTTAGTAAACATAGCAAGGGGAAGTGTAATAAATACCAGTGATTTAATAGAAAAAATAAAGCAAGGCAAAATTAAAAAAGCTGCCCTTGATGTATTTGAAGAAGAGCCTCTTCCAAAAGACAACCCTCTTTGGGAAATGGATGAGATACTTCTTACTCCACACAATTCATGGATTTCCGAAAAAAGAAATCAAAGAAGATTTGAGCTTATATACAACAATATGAAGAGATACATTGAAAAAAGTGAACTAATAAACGTAGTAGATATTCTAAGGGGGTACTAAAAAAATTGGCTGTGTTAACACAGCCAATTTTTTACTATTCAAATATTGTCACAAATCTAATTGAATAAAAATCACACATAACCTTTGCATTTGAAGTAGTTTCTCTAATTACAACATAGCTTACACCAACTTCTAGAAGAACTCCTTCTTTGTCGATGAAAAGGTTAGTTCCAATTAAAAAATCTATCTTTACTTTTTTCCCAATTTGAGTTCTTAAGTATGCTTGAGTAAAGTTTATGTTTTTTAGAGTAGGGTCTTCATCTGGACCTACAGGTTGAAATGTTAAATCCTGTTGTCTGTCATCTGCAAAATTACATGGGAAACGATAAAATGTAGGTACAAAGTACACAGGTTCAGCTTCAGCATTTATATTTTTCTCTTGTATAGGTTCGTTTGAATTTTTCTTACTCATAAAAGACCTCCTTATATTAAGTTTTTGCATACAAAGGTGTTGGATTATAGAAGCAGTGTTGTGCAATACGTGTTACATACACACCGGTTTTTGTTTTTGGGAAGTAAGTTGCACAAACTGCACTAAAAGGATTATAGTACCAAAGGGCATTTCCAACTCCTGATAGCTTATTTCCAGATAATGCCCAGTCGGCTATTTGATAGTGGAAGTCATCAGGACGCATATTGTAAATGTTTTGAGGATTGTATTGACCATAGACTGTTGTAAGTGCACATGTGAATTGGAATGGCTGAAGAATAACAAGTCTTAAACTGCCTTGGCAAATTCTTTGATATTCTCCATAGCTTACATGTACCCTATTCATAACAACAGTAGCAACAGCTTTCATTCCATATTCGCCTTCACCTTCGGCTTCACATTTTATAAGTCTTGCAAATAATTCCCTATCTGATAAGGGCATATCATCACCCCATTAAAGTTTAACTAATACTAATATATTCATGTAAAAAATAAATAGTGAT
>JAOAFH010000078.1 GCA_026416355.1 Clostridiales bacterium
ATTGTGGAAACAGCAGATAAAGTTCAAACAGAAACTACAGACCAAAATAATCAACTAAACACTACCTCCATTTTTAAACCTTCTTACCCAGGAATAATTGAAATAGTTCCAAATAAAGATGGTTTTTTAGTTATAAATGAGGTAAATATAGATGATTATTTATTATATGTTGTTCCATCTGAAGTTCCTTATTCTGCTGGTTATGAAGGCTATAAGGCTCAAACTATTGCAGCAAGAACATATGCCGTCTCAGATATGCTAATTGGTAGATTTGAAAAATATGGTTTCCATGTTGATGATTCAACATATAGCCAAGTTTATAACAGTCAACCAACAAATGATTTAGTTAGAAAGGCTGTTGCTGAAACCGCAGGTTTAGTCATGACCTATGACAACAAAATAATTGATGCAAAATATTATTCTACTTCATGTGGTTTCGGTGCGTCATATGATGAAGTTTGGCCAGAGAAGGAAAAGAATACAAAACCTTATCTTACTTTTAATAATTATTCATCAACTAACATAAGCAGTCTAAAGAATGATTCTGATGCACTTACTTTCTTTAAAGATTGGACTATAACTGCAATAGATTCAGCTTCTCCATATTTTAGATGGAAGTATTCACTTACAGCTAAACAATTGAATTCAACTATAAATGATAAAATATATGATATCTATAAAAATAACAAAAACAACTTTAAACAAAAGTGGATATTGGATTTCTATAAACCTGCATCTATCTCAGAGGAAGGTATAGGAACAATTAAAGATATTTATATTAATGACCACAGCGAATCAGGACTGGTTAATGAGATGATTATAGTAACCGACAAAGGTACTTTCAAAATTACCGGTTCAAGTATTATAAAAAGACTTTTAACTCCTATAGACCCAGAAATTAAAATAACAAGATTAAGAGGCGAAGTCCTAAAGAATGTTGATAGCCTACCTTCTCCTTTCTTTAGCATAGATAGGGACTTTAAGCAAACTACTCTAACTGGAATAACAGTCTATGGTGGAGGATATGGCCATGGTGTTGGAATGAGCCAATACGGATTAATAGAGTCATCTAGAATTGGAAAGAGCTACGATACTATACTTAAAACATTCTACAAGGATATAGAGTTTAAAAACATAAGTGATATAAAAATAGACTAGTATCAAGTGATACTAGTCTTTTATATATACAAGAACTCTTTTTTTGACTGACTCTGCAACCTCTTTGTAGTTAAACACAAGATATATTCCATATGCAAGTATAGTTGCAGAAACTGCATCATAAAAATAATGCTGTTTTATAAACATTGTTGATAGGATAATGGATGCTGATATTAATGTAGAAATAATTTTTGTATTTATTGTTATTGTTTCATCTCTATTTATATACACTGCCATAATTACCGAATCTAATACATGTATGCTTGGAAAACAATTATATGGGTTATCCCTATTATAAATAAACCTAACCATATCAGCAAAAATATCTTCTCCATAAACCTGTGGCCTTGGAACATAAGTTGGGAAGAAATAGTATATAACAAAACATACCATCATCCCAATATTTATACCTGCTAGGAGCTTAAAGTATTTTTTGTCATCATATACCGCATAGTAGAAGAATATAAAACCTATATAAACATACCACAAAACATACGGCACCACAAAATATTTGTTAAAGGGAATCATTGTATCTATAGGGGTTTGAATATGATACACCTTACCACGATAGCTATTTAAATATATATATATTTTAGACTGAACTCCTATAGAAAACAAAAGAATTAATCTTAGTAAAACATTCTTATAGTCTCCTAAAAACTTATTATATAGTTCAATAGCCTTATCCTTCATATTCTTCCCCCTTTCTTTACCCTATTTATATTATATACATTCTTTTGGAAATAATAGTTAACATATTATTAATTTTACACCATTTTTGGATATATGCAAACTCTATTCTTGCCCTTGCTCTTGCATTCGCTATATAATATCGAGTCTGCCTTTTCAAGTATTTCGTCTGCTGTTATTCCATCATCAGGGTAGGAGGATACCCCTCCTGATACAGTAACCTTTATAACCTTCTCTCCTGCAAACACATGGGTATTCTCTACTCTCTTTCTAATTCTTTCAGATATAACATAAGCATCTTCTTTTGATAAATCCTTAAAAATTATTACTATCTCTTCTCCACCGTATCTACAAGCAATATCCGTCTTTCTTATTGAACGTTTTATTATATCAGCAACATTTTTCAAAATTTCATCTCCAACTAAATGACCATAGACATCATTAACCTTTTTAAAATCGTCTATATCATAAATTACCACCGAGAATCTATTTTTTAGTTTAACTAAATTCTCTATTTCCCTATTAAACACACGTCTATTATTAAGTCCAGTTAATACATCTGTATTGGCTTGTTTTTTAATATTTAATACATAATCATAATTTTGTAATGCTAATGACATTTGTCTTGATAAAATATTTAGTATATCATTAACATCTTGGGATAAAAACCCAACCATACTTGTTTTACCTGCTGCAAAAATAAGCCCTCTAACTGTCCCATTAATCATTATTGGCATAAATATAGCCGCATCTGTATATTTTAACAGTTTGCCTGTTATTTTCACCTTTTCTTCTTTTTTAATATTTCTACTTATATACATTTCTCCATTTTTAATTACACTAAATGTTATACCATTTTTTAAATTTAAATTTAATTCACCTATATCTAGGTCCTCTGGAGCATAATATGATATAGGGAAAACTATCTCATCATTTTGCGAATCAAAGAAGTATAAAGAAGCCACTTCATAAGGAATAATAGATTTTAAATTTAAAAGTAGGTGATCACTCTTTTCCTTTAAATCTCCATATTTAATTAAATCTTCTGTTGTATCAAGCAATTTTTTAACTAAATCATTTTTAAACTCTATTTTGTTATATAGATAAAAAGCGTAATGAACTATTATTAAAACTCCAAATACAAGTAAAACACCAAACAAACCAACTGCGCCATAAATTATATATAAAACCACAGAAAGCATTGTGGATATTATCAAATTCACTCCTAAAATCTCAAAATCAATATTTCTTATTGAAAATATTTTTTTATCTTCTAAACTTCTATCTATAACAATACTAATTATGTTTAACATCAAGAAAATCGCATCAAAAGCAAGAGCAGAAATCAAAAGACCGGTTATATATGGTAAATGTATAAAGCTAGTTCTTAAAATATTAACAGATATACCTGCTAAATAGGTAATTATAGTAAACATTGATATGTTTAGTATAAATCTAGATGCATTATATTCTCTCTTTCCAAACTTATAATTAATAACAAACCCTAATAATGTATATAAAAACTCAAAAACAACAGCCACATGAACACCCAATAACAAATATATAAATACTGTTATAGTTTCTGTAAATTCAACATTTAACTCATCAACATAAAGCATTGATAAATCCATTATAAGAGCCGCAATAATTGAGCTCCAAAATACAATTCTCCCAGCAAATGATAATTGAAAGGACGACAGAGAATATAGCAATATTGCTAGTGCAAAAATGGCATTTATATACCTAAACTTTTTATTCATTTAACCTTATCCCCCAATACTTCAAACTCCTTCAATACGCAGAAAAAAGGCCAAAGGCCTATATAAACATTTTTCTATGCTTTAATCCAAGCATAAAAGTATAAACTGATGAAACTAAAAGTAATACAGAAAGAACTACGAAAAATATAAATAGATTTCTAGATGCCACCACACTCATTTTATAATAGCTAGACAGTTGTTCAAAAAAAGTATTACCTTGATTTATTGCAAGACTTGCATTTTTAAGCCATACAACTGATGTTAAAAGTCCCATAGGCAAAACAGATAACATCAATGTAAGTCCTGTGGCACTTCTTTGTTTAAGTCCCTTAACTCCAAAATAAATTGGAACTACAAATATTAGTGGCAAAATAGGCCCTAAATATTGTGGTGCTAATAACATAAATAATACCGATGTAATAAGATACGCTCTAAAAATAGTATTAAGTGGCTTTATGTTTCCGGTTAAGTCATATATAGCAGCTTGACAATATTTTATATAGTTTTCTATTTCCATTATATTTGTTGATTTAGAAATATCCTTTCCTTTTTTAATAAGTCCTTGATAGACCGCATTTCCATTATCTATTTCAATACTATTATACTTTTCAATCAATTCATTTATTGTTTTCTGTAGCTTTTCCCTTTTGTTTTGGCTTATTTGTAGCTTGTTTAGCTTTTCTTTTATAGACTTTAATATACTAACTATCTGCATAATTTCACCCCAAACTAAATGTGTATATTAAAAATAATACCTCTTTTCTGTCTATTTTTCCAGTATGAAATTGAATTTTAAACATAAATATAAATATTTATATACCAACTATAAAAATTTACAGGAATGGTTAAATATATTTTAAACCATTCCTGCTGAATTTTCAATTGCTATTTGCTATTTTTTAACAAAGACGTCATTGTAATACCACAAGCTGCAAGTATTATTCCCCAAGCAATTATCATGAAAGCAAGAGCTCCTCCTGACATAATACCCCTCCTATCTCACGATTAGAATCTTGTTTGATTCTATTTCTTCTGCATATTTTCTTCTTATGCTTCTGTAGGATTGAACAAAACCAATAACTAGTACAACAAGAAGTATAACTCTCGCTCCTTGAACCCAAGGAATTAGCTCAGGTACACTTTCAGCAAATTTTGGAACTAGCTTAAAGTAACCATCCTTAGCATAGTTAATAGTTGATGATACAAGTAGAATTATTATATATACAGGTGCTAATACTCTAACGAATAGATTAAAGAACCAACTTGGAACCTTCCAATAGCTTCCTTTGTTCATTTCTTCAAGAGCCTTATTACCCATTAGCCATCCTGTAACAATTACTTCAAGTAGACCAAGAACTACTAGGAAATAGCTTCCTACCCAGTTATCAAGCTCTGTTAAGTAGAATAGTTCTGCTTTCTTTGTTAGGATTGGTTCTAATGCAACTGGAAGACCGATTACGATATATAATATGAATACTAAAATTGAACCTGTTTGTCTCTTAACTCCCATTTCTTCTTCAAGTAGAGCAACTAGATAGTTGTACATTGCAATTGCGCTTGTAAATCCTGCAAAGTATAGTAGTAGGAACCATAGTGTTCCAAATATTCTACCACCAGCCATTGCTCTGAATATATTTGGTAGTGCAACGAATGATAATCCAACACCTGCACTTAGTCCCTCTGGTCCTAAGAATGCATAACAAATTGGAATAGCAATTGTTCCACCTAAAATAACTTCTGCAAGCTCATTTAATGAAATAGTTGCAAGTCCTGAAAGAACTATATCATCATCTGGCTTTAAATATGATGCATAGTTTTGGATAATTCCCATACCAAGTGATAAAGTGAAGAATATTTGTCCTGCAGCAGCAAGTGCTGATTTTGCATTAAGTTCATTCCACTTTGGTGACCAAACGAAATCTAGACCTGCAATTGGAGTCCAGTCTGGTCTAACTGGTGCTGAAAGTGTAAGTGTTCTAATTATAAGAATAAGACCAAATACATAAATAGTAGGCATCATAACTTTTGCCCAAGCTTCTATACCCTTTTGAACACCACGCATTACAGCAAGACCAAGTATAGCAACAGCGATTACCCAGAATATTAATGATTTACCTGGACTTGTTAAGTATTGACCAAAGAATTCACCTGTTTTAATTGCCTTATCCATGTATTGTCCTGTTGCTGATAAGTATGAATAACCAAGAGTCCATCCAATTATATGGTTATAATAGCTGTTTAAAAGTACAGTAACTGAAAAAGCAAACATACCAGCAATAGCACCTAAAACTGCTGCTGTCTTTGGTTTTACTCCTTCTCTAGCTTGCAAGTATACCATTGGTCCTAATGTACCGTGTCCATATTTTCCACCGTAACGACCTTGATTCCATTCAACTAGCATTAGAGGAATACCTAGCATGATTAGCGCTGCAAAGTATGGAAGCATAAATGCTCCACCACCATTTTTGGCTGCTTGATATGGGTATCTCCAGAAGTTACCTAGACCTACCGCATTACCAGCCATCGCTAAAATCAGCCCTAGTTTACTCCCCCAATTCTCACGTTTTTCTTGCATAATAATCCCCCTTTACTTGTAGCTTTTTATTAATGATAATGCATTTTTTAAAAAATTTCAATAACTTTATCCCTTTAAATTTATGAATTTTTCTTAAGAATATTTTTTTAACAAAGTCGCATAAAAACAATCAACCTAGGTTATACTACCTAGGTTGATTGTTTTATAGTTCAAACTCTACCTTTATACATTTTCCTATTATTTTGAAAGTTTTAATATCTCTACTTTCAGTTTTCAAATCAACATTTTGTGAAATTAATAACACCTTATTTGCATCTAACCTTTTTAGTTGTCTAAGCATTCTTTTGCCTTCAACTTCTATTAGATATATTGCATTGTTTTCCATCTCGGGATTTAGGTAAACCATAACCCTATCGCCCTTTGCTATTCTAAGCCCCCTCATTGAATCATCTGGTGCTACTATATAAAATATCTTATCTGCATTAAATCCTTCAACCTTTTTATCCTTTAGCGGAAGATATTTGTAATCATATATTTCTTTTAGATACAAATCACAAACAGGAACCTTTTTTAATATGCTTGAAAATGCATCTTCAAGCTGTTTATTTACCTTCACTGGCTCTTTGTATTCCTTTATATTTTCAACAGGTTCTTCTATTTCTTCAAACATTGCTTCATTTAAATTTACACTTAAAACCTTTTCAACTCTTTTTATTAAATCTTCGTTGGCTATTCTTCTTCCTTGTTCTACTTCATTTAAAAAACTTTCAGATATACCAACCTTTTTTGCAAGGGCCTTAATAGACATATTTGCCTTTGTTCTCTCTTGCTTTATTCTTAAACCTACTCTACTCATAAAACCACTCCTTGTGTTGCCTAATTATGTAATTAGTATAACAGATTATATATTATCTGAAAAGTTGTACTATTATAGTAACTCAGAGAAAATTCTACAAATACCTTCAATTATTTTTATTGTTCTAGGCTGATTTTTAAAGTATTCCTTATCAATCTTGGTACTTGATGCAATGTCTTTCATAAAATACTCTTCTACACCCTTAGTTGTTTCTTCATCATATATAACAGCATTAACCTCATAATTAAGTTCAAAACTTCTAATATCCATATTTGCAGTTCCAATAGTACATATACTTCCATCTATTGTCATAACCTTTGAATGAACGAAGGCATCTTTTTTATATAGGTATATTTCTACACCACACCTTTCAAGCTCCTCAAGATAGGTCTTTGATGCATGATAAACAATAAAATGGTCATACTTGCCTGGAAAAAGTATTTTAACATCTACACCACTTAATCTTGCTATCTTAAGCGCTTCCATCACACTTTCTGTTGGAACAAAATAAGGAGTAGTTATATATATGTTCTTTTTAGCCATCAATATCATTTTAATAATTCCCTGCATTATTGCAGGATACTCTGAATTAGGCCCACTTGTTACAAGTTGCATTATCTTTCCATTAGACTTTTCACTTGTAGGAAAATATTTGTCAAACTCATTTTCCATGAAAAATTCGCCATCATCAATTCTTTTTACTGCCATAAAATCATCTATAAAAACTCCTTGAAGCCCAATCACAAAGTCACCCTTAACCTTTAAATGTAGGTCTCTCCATTTTCCTATTTTCCCAAGCCCCCTATACTCATCCCCTATATTCATACCACCTAAAAAACCTACTTTACCATCTATAACTGCAATTTTTCGGTGGTTTCTATAGTTTATTTGAGTATTTATTCTTCTAAGTAGTGGGGCTAAAAAATATGTATACTGAACAACATCAATTCCATTTTCCCTAAGCTCTTTTATGTATTTTTTAGTTACCTTTATAGAACCTACTCTATCCATTATAAATCTAACTTTAACACCTTCTCTTGACTTTTTTATGAGCAGTTCCTTTAGCCTATTTCCTATTTCATCAGATTTAACAATGTAATATTCTAAGTGTATATGATGCTGAGCCTTTTCAATCTCTTCAAATAAAGCTTTAAATTTATCATCACCATTACAGTAAATCTCTATGTCATTATCAACAAACAGCGGACTATCACTACTATTTGCCAAAAGCTCTGCTAAATATCTATGTTCCTCATTGTTTACTCTATTTATAACACGACTTAGAAGATCTTTAACAACAGGGGAAAACTCTTCATTTAATTTGTGTCTTTTCCAGTTACGGCCTAGAAATAAATATAAAACCAAACCAAGTGGTGGAAAAAGAGCTATTAAAAGAAGCCAAGCTATTGTTTTTTCTGGTCTCTTTCTTTCAAGTATTATTATAGTTGTAAGTATAAATGCATTTAATATAAGAAGCCAGGACAATATATCCATTTTAATCGCCTCCTTTACTTCATTATACCAAAATTTTAAAATTAAAACTTAACATTATTTTTATAGACATACAACAATTATTTTTATAAAATAGTATTGTTTTTGTTTTTATATTTTACTTTTAAAAGGAGGACGGATAGATGTTAATAAACTTAATTGGTATGCCTTTAAACCTAGGTGCAGATAAGCTTGGTGCAAATTTAGCCCCTAATGTTTATCGTAAAAATGGAGTCTTAGAATTAGTAGAATCCATTGGATTTGAAGTTGAAGATTTAGGTGATATTGATGTACTATCTCCAAATGAAGATGAAAAATTCAAGCATCACCCTAAATTAAAATATTTAGATGAAATAGTTGATGCCAACAATAAGCTTGCAAAGACTATTTACAATTCAATTTCCAAGGGAAATTTACCTATTGTATTAGGTGGTGACCACTCACTTGGACTAGGTAGTATTGCAGGTGCTAGCAAGGCTATCAAAAACATTGGCGTTGTTTGGATAGATGCACATGGAGACATAAATACCCATACAACATCTCCAACAGGCAATATACATGGAATGCCACTAGCAGCATCATTTGGAGTTGGACATGAATCTTTAATAAATGTTTTTGAAAAAAGAATAAAGATTAAAGATGAAAATATTTTTCACATTGCTGGTCGTGATCTAGACCAAGGAGAAATAGATTTAATAAATAGCTGCAGAGGCAAATTTTATACAATGGATATAGTTAAAAAGATAGGCATAGAAAAAACAGTTGATGATATGCTTAATCATTTCAAAGGAAAAGTTGATGCAATACATGTAAGCTTTGATTTAGACTCTATTGACTCAAAATTTGCACCTGGAACCGGTACACCAGTTAAGGATGGTCTATCTGTTGAAGATGCAAAATATATATTAGAAGCACTTGCCACATCAGGAATGATGTGTTCTCTTGATATTGTTGAGTTAAACCCATTATTAGACCAAAATAATGTTACATTAAATATAGCAATGGATATACTTAAAAATACACTAGAGGCTTTAAAAAGTTCATTAGATGAGGAACTTTCTGCATAAATAAAGGTTGCCATTGGGCAACCTTTATTCATATATAGCTTCTACCTTCATTTTGCCGTCTCTACAACAACTACATGGAACTTTTTTATCTTCACCGATTATTAATTCGTATAAAGTCATAACATCTCTGCTACCACACTTTGTGCACTTTTCTACTATGTCTACCTTTGGGAAATTCATCCACGCCAATTCATGTTCATCAACAATATCCTCTAAGTATCTACTCTCTCTTATAACCTCTCCACAGTTTTTGCAAACCTTATCAACCCAAAAACCTGATATACCCCTCTTTCTAGCCTCCTCACTTATTGCTTCAAGATTCCCAAAATAATGTTCTCTACCCTGACTATCTACATAGAACTCCTTTCCCCACTCTACTGTACTTTCTCTTCCGCATTGATTGCACCTCAATAAAACTGTTTTTCCCATGATATCACCCCAAATAAATTCAAAATATTCCCTAAAGAATTTATACCACAATCAACCAGAAAATTCAATATCTTTTCTAAATTTTCTGATATTTTATTAACACACTTATTTTTAGCTGAAAATTAATAAAATATTAATGAATATTTTTGGACTAAGTAGTATAATATTTAAATAAATATGGGGAGGGATTTGTCATGAAAGAAGAACTTAAAAATCTATTTTTAGCTGGAGTCGGTTCTGCCGCATATACATATGAAAAGGCTTCAGAGTTAATTGAAAATCTTATCAAAAAAGGCCAACTCACTGTGGAAGAAGGAAAAGAGTTATCAGAAGAACTTAAAAGAAACATTAAGGAAAAAACCGAAAAGGTTACTTCTGAAATTAAGCCTCTAACTAAAGAGGATATGGTAGAGCTTCTTCGAGAAATGAACTTTGCAACTAAAGATGAAATAAATGAGCTTAAAAAAAGGATTGAAGAACTTGAAAATAGTATAAAATAGTAACAAAAGGTGCCTAGCACCTTTTGTTACTATTTAAAAGGAATGGTTATATGGTTAGAAAAAACACGCTAAGCAGATTTAGAGAGATAGTAAAAATACTTGCAAGATACGGGTTTGGTTACATAATTGATAGCAAAATAAAAAATCAATCTCCTTCTCCTCAAAACCTTAGGATGGCCTTTGAGGAGCTTGGACCTACTTTTGTTAAAATAGGACAAATATTAAGTACTAGGCCCGATATACTCCCATATGAATATATTAAAGAACTTCAAAAATTACAAGACCACGTTCAACCAATTACATTTAATGTTGTAGATGAAATATTTATAAACGAATTTGGTTACTCAACAGATAAAGTTTTTTCATATTTTGATAAAAAACCATTGGCATCTGCATCTATTGCACAGGTACATCACGCAAAACTCAAAAACGGAACTGATGTAATTGTAAAAATTCAGCGCCCTAGCATAGAAGAAAATATGAATCTAGATATCGCTATTCTAAAGCGCATATTAAATTTAACAAAAACTAAATTTAAAGATGCCTTAATAGATCCAAAAGAAGCTCTTGATGAAATTGAATCCTCAACAAAGAAAGAACTTAATTTTATAAACGAAGCAAAATCTCTAGATAGATTTTATAACAATAATATAAATGTTAAATTCGTATCTTGTCCTATTGTTTATTGGGATTTAACAACTAAAAGAGTATTAACAATGGAATACATAGATGGGATTAAAATCGATGATATTGATACTTTAATTAAAAATGGATATGGCCTTGACGATATAGGTAAAAAACTTGCCCTTTCTTATTTTAAACAAATTTTTACCGATGGGTTTTTTCATGGAGACCCTCACCCAGGTAATATCATAATAAGAGATAGCAAAATAAATTTTATTGATTTTGGTATTGTAGGTACATTTTCTAATTCTTTAAAGGATGCTTTAAATGAAGTTATCCTTTCAATTGCTTTTAAGGATATAGAAAAAATGATTTCCGCTCTATTAAATATTGGCATTAAAAAAGGATATATTAATAGGGCAAAACTCTACGATGATATAGATTACCTATTTGCCAACTACCTTTCGACTTCACTTGAAAATATAAAAATATCCCAAATGCTTGATGATATTTTTAATGTAGCAAAACAAAATAATATTCGTTTACCAAAGGATTTAACATTATTAATTAGAGGACTTATTATACTAGAAGGAGTTGTGGCAAAAATAGCTCCTAATGTAAAAATACTTGATATAGCAATCCCATTTGTTAAAAATCAGCACCCATTTATATCTCTACCAGATTTCAATGAAGCCTTATATGATTTTATAAACATAACTAACAACCTAAAATCTATTCCACAAAACTTAAACAAATTAATAAATAGTATAAATGCTGGTAGAACAAAGGTACAACTTGAACACAAAAACTTATCTAAACCCATACATGAGCTTCATAAAATGGTAAACAGAGTTGTGTTTGCCATCATTACTTCATCTTTAATAATTGGTTCATCTCTTATTTTAAATACCAATATAGGTCCAAAAATATATAATATTTCTATAATAGGGGTAACAGGTTATATGGTTGCTGGAATACTAGGTCTTTGGCTTCTTATTTCTATTTTAAGGTCTGGGAAAATATAAAAATTGAGCTGTCGCTTTAAACACCATGCGACAGCTCAATTTTATTAAACAACTATAATATGCATCTTTTGCTTAAGTTCTGGATTTGTACTTTCCTTACAGCTTATAGTTAAACTTGCCACCCTTGTTCCAATGCAAACAGACTTTTCAAGGCTATATCCACTAGTTAGACCATAAACAGTTCCTGCAAAAAATGAATCTCCAGCACCTGTTGTATCAATAACATTAACAGGTACAATATCAACATGACCTTCTTCATTTGTTTCTGCATCATAGAATACAGAACCTTTTTTACCCATAGTAACTACAACCTTTTTAAGCCCTTCCTTTGTTATGTCTTTACATGCCGCTAATACATCTTCCCTTGTTTCAAGGCTCTTTCCTGTTATTATTTCAAACTCAATATTATTACAAATTAAGCAATCTAATTTACTAAATAGATGCTTATTTCTTTTTACTACATCTAGGTGTCCTATAACTGCATATACCTTCTTGTTGTATTTTCTTGATAATTCTATGATCTTTTCAATATAGCTTGCCTCAAAATCTAGGTCTAAAACCACACTGTTACATTGCTTGATTATTTCCTCAGCATGATTGTCTATTACATTATATAGATACTTTAAATCTGGTTGGTGGGATACTGATGCAGCTATATCTCCCTTTTCATTGAGTACAACAAGCCACATTCCCATACCATCTTTGTCAACTATATCAACATACTCAGTATCTATTTTTTCATTTTTAAGTCTAGCTAAAACCTCCATGCCAAGGGCACTATTGTCAACAATTGATACAAATCTCGTTTTAAGTCCCATGTAGCTTAGGTTTTCAACTACATTTCTAGCAACTCCACCATGTTTAAATTTAACCTTACCAATGTTTGTTCCCTTTGGAATAAGTACATCTCTTGGAAATCCCTTTATATCCACAAAAACCGCACCAAAAACTGCTACATCAAATGTTTTTTCCACGATATTCGCCCCTTCTACTAAACTTCACAAGATTAAATTATATCAATAAGATAGAAATATTGCAATTATTGTCGAATTATTTCATAATAATTATATCATTATTTTTGGAGATGATACATATGGAACCATTTAAAGAAATAACACAAATTGGTACTAAAATATTACCTGTTAAGATTTTTATAACAGAGTTATCACCGTCCTGCACATATATACCTCCCCATTGGCATGACTTTATTGAAATACTCTATTTTTTAGAAGGAGAAGCAAAAATACAAATAAACAATTCCTACTACGATATTAAAAGCGAAGAAATCGTCCTTCTAAACAGCTTTGATGTCCATGCCATATATGGTTTTTCAAAATACCTTGTTCTTCAATTTGAAACAAACATCGCAACCGAACTTCCAATTGATATAAAAAGCCTTTTCCCATTTAATGATGACAACAAAATAATTAAAAAGGATAAACAATATATAAAATATATAGAGACAATTAGATTCTATATGGAAGATATTATAAAAAAATATAACGAAAAGCCACTTGGGTATGAACTTGATATTAGAGGAAGTATATATAAGATTTTATCTGCACTAATTGGATATTCACAAAATACATCATCTAAACAAAATCAATATAAAAAACAAAGGCATAATATTGAAAGACTTGAAGTTTTACTTAAATATATAGATGAAAATTACAATACTGATATTACAATCGAAGATGCTGCATCTATTTTAAACTTTACTCCAAACTATTTTTGTAGATTCTTTAAAAACACAATGGGTAAAACTTTTTTAGAGTATCTAAACTTTTATAGATGCTCTAAAGCCGAAGTTTTAATAAATACAACCGATAAAACCATAACAGAAATAGCTCTTATGGTTGGTTTTTCTAGTGTTGGATATTTTAATAGAGTATATAAGAAATATAAAGGTCACAAACCTTCTCAAGATAGAAAATAGGATAATATTGTACAACTTTAAGATAAAAAAAATATAGTTGTATCCTTGTAAAAGCAGTAAAATGTATTTGTAATAAACATTGAAAGGATACATTGATATGGTTAAAAATGTACACAAAAATATAATTTTATACTTGTTTATAGAATTATTTATTGGTACATTTGTTGGTTTTTACCTCTTCTTCTTAGGCCCCTATGTTTTAAGTAGGGGCTTTAATGAAAGCTTTTTAGGTATTACAACAGTTGTACAAACAGCAAGTTTTGCAATATTTGCATATATTATAGGTATTTTGTCTAAGCATATTAAAGACAAATATATATTCTCAATAGCAGGTATGCTTTGTTTTTTATCTAGTTTAGTATTTTTATTTTTTAGTAGCAAAACATTTATACTTGTTGCAGCCTGCCTTTATGCTATGGGCATATCTGCAATATGTGTTATTAAACCTCCATTTATAATTAAAAACAGAAATGGTTTTGACTCAGTTAAACTGTTTAGTTTTATATTTACCTATGCTATATTTATGAATTTATTGGGTAACTTTCTATCAGGTAAAACTATAAAGCTATATGGTTTTGATAAAACTTTAATTATAATGGCAGTTTTAAGCTTTATAGGTTCTATACCTCCTTTATTTATGACATCTACTAATAATATAGATGATAATAAAAAACATTCATCTAAACTTGTAATTACAAGAAAGATGAAACTTATATTCCTATACACATTTTGTGGAGCATTTGCAGTTGGAATGATAGCACCTTTCTATACAACCTATTTAATAAATAAAATGAAGTATTCAACCGATACTGCAGCCTTTATTAATAATTTCAACATGATTGGAAATCTTTTAGCAATGATTATTTCCCCCATAATAGCTAAAAGAATAGGACAATTTAAAACAATAACCTTTGCCAAACTACTATCATTCCCTGCAGTTTTTTTATTTGCTATATTAAGCTCTAAACTAAACTTTATAATAGTTTTACTATGCGTTTTCTTCCTAATTAGGTCTGTATTAATAAATATAACCGTACCACTTGAAAACACAATTTTTATGAATTCAGTTAGCGAAGAACATCAAGCAAAGTTTAATAGCTTAGTCATATTAATTGGTAATATTACCGTTTCAATATCATCCTATTTAGCAGGAAATATAATATCCTACACTAAACTTGGATATTCACTAACATTTATGATTTCAGCAACAATATTTGTTCTTCAAGCATTGGTATTTATAAAATTTAATAACACAAAAATAAGTAAACGATAGGTAATATTCACCTATCGTTTACTTATTTAAATATTCTCTATTGAAACCACATCATATCCGTATTCGTCTATCTTCTCTATAATCTCCTTTTCATCCACATTATCCACATCGCAAACTGCATATTTACCTTGTAGATTTACTTCAATGTTTGATATACCTTTTATTTCTGATAGAGCCTCCTCAACATGTCTAACACAGTGCATACAACTCATACCTTCAATATTAATCTTCTTTTTCATATTTTATTTCCTCCTTTATATTTTGGGTTTAAACCCTTTTAATCTAAGTGCATTTAAAACTACTGAAACAGAACTAAAACTCATTGCAAGAGCTGCAATCATTGGATTTAACCTTGGTCCTCCAAATAAAACTAATACTCCTGCTGCAACTGGTATTCCAATTACATTATAGAAAAATGCCCAAAACAGGTTTTCCTTTATATTCTTTATGGTCTTTCTACTTAACTCTATTGCATATGCAGCATCTAAAAGTTCATTTTTCATTAATACTACATCTGCAGATTCTATTGCAATATCTGTTCCTGAACCTATTGCCATTCCCACATCTGCCTGAGCCAGTGCTGGTGCATCGTTTATTCCATCACCAACCATCAAAACACTTTTGCCTTGTCCTTGATACTTCTTTACAACATTTGCTTTGTCCTGCGGAAGAACCTCTGCAATAAACTCATCCACCAAAACTTCATCAGCAATTGCCTTTGCAGTAATATGGTTATCCCCTGTTAGCATTACTACCTCCTTTTTCATTCTTTTCATTAATTCAATTGCCTTTTTGCTATTATCCTTAACCTTGTCAGCAATTCCAATTACACCTTTGATTTCTCCATCTATTGAAACTAAAATAGCTGTTCTTCCAAGCTTTGAAATACTGCTTATATATTCTTCAGCAACAGCAATATCTATATTGTACTCCTTCATTAGTTTTTTGTTACCAACCACAACTTCACTATCTTGAATCTTTCCATATACTCCGTGACCTGTTATACTTTTAAAATCAACAACATCAAAAATATCTATTGCCTTATCCTTTGCATATTCATATACTGCTTCTCCTAGTGGATGCTCAGATAATTTTTCTAAAGAAGCTGCATAGGATATTAATTTTTTCTCATCGATATCAAATGTCTTGATATCTGTAACAGTTGGCTTACCCTCTGTTATGGTTCCTGTTTTATCTAAAACTACAACATCAACTTTATGAAGCATTTCAAGAGCTTCTCCTGATTTTATTAAAACTCCAAGCTCTGCACCCTTCCCTGAACCAACCATTATGGCTGTTGGTGTTGCAAGCCCAAGTGCACAAGGACAAGCAATTACTAGAACTGATATAAATATTGTTAAAGCAAATACTGTATCTTTAGTTGCTACATACCATGCAACCGATGAAACAACTGCAATCAATATAACAACAGGAACAAAATATCCTGAAACAACATCCGCAAGCCTTGCAATAGGTGCTTTTTTAGAATGTGCTTCTTCAACTAATTTTATTATCTGACTTAAAACCG
Organism: Clostridiales bacterium; assembly: GCA_026416355.1. Classification (GTDB taxonomy): domain Bacteria; phylum Bacillota; class Clostridia; order Clostridiales; family Caloramatoraceae; genus Thermobrachium. The sequence goes on from JAOAFH010000078.1 coordinate 16,874, forward strand.
TATCTTCCTTTGCCTTGGTTACTTTAAATTTGATTGAACCATTTTTATTTATACTTCCTGCAAATACATTAGAACCATTTTCTTTAATTTGAGGAATACTTTCTCCTGTTAGCATAGATTCATCAACAGTTGTTTTACCATCAATGACAATTCCATCAACAGGAATTCTCTCTCCTGGGCGAACTAAAACTATATCATCTACCTCTACATCCTCTGTTTCTATTTCAATTTCCCTATCATCTTTTATTATTGTTGCTGTTTTTGGAGCTAAATTAATGAGCTTTTCAATTGCCTCAGAAGTCCTATTTTTAGCCCTTGCTTCTAAATATTTTCCTAGAAGTATCAATGTTATTATTGTTGCAGCAGATTCAAAATAAAGTTCCTTTGCATAATCTGTGTTTCCATTTGATATTTGGTATATAGCAAATAGACCATATATTATTGCTGCTGATGTTCCTATTGCAATTAAACTATCCATATTTGGAGATAGCTTTATTAAATTTCTAAAGCCTACTTTGTAAAATTTTCTTCCTGCATATACAACTGGTATTGTTAAAATAATCTGCGCTAAAGCAAAGTTTAAAGGATTTTTGTGATGGTGAATTATTTCAGGCAAAGGGAAATTAATCATGTGTCCCATTGCTATATATAAAAGAGGTATTGTAAATATAGCTGCTATTTTCAAGTTTAAAAGTGATTTACTACCCTCATCTTTAATTTTGTTGTCATCACTTGTTTTTATATCCTCAACTTCTTCATACCCTGCCTTTTTAACAACATTTTTTATCATAGACAGCCTTATCTTAGATGAATCATATTTAATGTATAACTTTTCGATTGCAAAGTTAACTTCTGCACTTATAATACCATCCGCCTTATTCAATACCCTTTCTATTGTTTTTGCACAGGATATACATGTCATACCACTTATTTTAAGTGTTACTTCCTTTACATTCTTTAAAGTGGCACCATATCCTGCTTTTTCTATGGCATTAATAATATCTTGTTCATTTATTTTTGTTTCATCATACTCTATATAAAGTTCCTCAATGACTAAATTTACTTGAGCCAAATTAGTTCCATCTAGCTTTTTTACAGCTCTTTCAACAGCCCTAGAACATGCAGCACAAGTCATACCAGTAATCTTAAACTTATTATTCATATATTCACCTACCTTGTTAATTTATCAAAAACATCTATTATTTCATCTACCTTTTCTTCTCCACTATTGTTTAAAAAAGCATCCTTAACACAACTATTTAAGTGTCCCTTTAAAATAAGCATATTTGCCTTTTTAATCTGCTTTTCTGCTGCAATTATTTGATTTGAAATATCAATGCAGTATCTTCCCTCATCTATCATTTTTAATATTCCTTCTATCTGCCCTTTAGCAGTTTTTAGATATTTTTTTGCTTCTTCTCTTTCTTTATTCATATTATCCTCCTCCCTCCCTCACCCCGTGGGGGTATTATTATAATAGCATATATATTTAAATTTTTCAATATATAAAAGAGGCTATTATACTACTCATTGATAAATCAAACCTTGATTTAGTATAATAACCTCTTTAAAATACTTATTTATTAATTATTATTTTTTATATATTCTGCCGTAATTTTTATAAACTCCTCTATATCTCCTAAATTATTTTTTATTATATTATAAACCATTTCATCATCAAGTTCCCAAGACATATGAACAAGTTTATTTCTAAACTTAGCCATATTTTTTAAGTTCTTAGCATATTCTTCTTTTACTAATCCAATATTCTTTAATATTTCAAAAACATCTGCATATGTTTCTGGTGCGTTTATGTTTTTTTCAAATTGCTCTAAAGATATTATTCTGCTACCTATGTTAATACAGGTTTCAATTGAAAGTTGAAGATACCTTTCTGCTGCTCCCTTTAATATTTCATCATTTAAATATTCGGCTTTACTACATTTGGAAATTTTTTTTAACATATCCATATATT
>JAOAFH010000080.1 GCA_026416355.1 Clostridiales bacterium
AGGATTTAAAGATATTGTTTTAAATAGATTTTTAAATGATTTTGACTTTATAGTAGACATACCAAAAGAGGAGAATTTAAAAGACAACGCATATATTGAATTAAAATATAGATATTCTAATTTGCTTGACTTTAATAAATCCACAATTTGTGTATATATAAATGGTTTGCCTTATCAAGACAAAAGACTCAGTGAAAAAAACAGTAATTTAGATAGTATGAAGATAAAGTTAAAGGACTTTAAAAACTATACAAGATTAAATATAGGAGTAAAGTTTAATTTGGTTCCTAAAACAAAAGACAAAGAGCTTAATACTGATGAGGATTTGTTTGCGATTTTATTAAATAGCTCTAATATTTATATTCCAACTGAATATGAAAAAAGAAGGGATTTTAGATACTATCCTGCACCACTAGTTGAAAAAGGCAGATTTAATAACCTTAATTTGGTAATTCCAAATAAACTAGATAACATTAATTTAACAAGCCTTTCAAATATATTTGCTTATCTTGGACATAGCATAAAAACTTTAGATGGACTTAGTGTGGATTATGATTTTGATAAATCTAAAAACAATTTAGTCTATGGAATAGAAACAAAAGATGAGATAAAGCAAAAGATGACGGTTTATATTGAAGAGGGTAAATTTAAGTTTAAAGAAGGGGTAAATATTACTTTAGGTGAAGATGATGCAGTAGTTCAAGTTGTAGATGGATTTTTAGACAATACATTTATTATTGCACTTTTGGCTAAAGATAAAGTAAGGCTAAAAAACATAGAAAGGTATTTAAGTGATTTTGATTTTGTAGAAAGACTAAAGGGAAATGTATGTGTAATAAACTCAAGGGGAGCAGTAAAATGTTATGAATTAAACAAAATAGAATTGGTAGATAATAATAAAAGACTGTTTTTATATTTATCAATAGCTTCAATGATAATTGTACTAATTTTATTAATTTTTGTTGCAATTAAATATAAAGAGTGATAAAATAAACATATGATTAAAAAATAAACAAAAGTTTAGGTGATAATATGACGAACAGAGAGAGGGAAATACTAGATTTAATCAAAAAAAATCCTTTTATATCCCAAGATGAAATAGCAACAAAGCTAGATATAGCAAGGTCATCGGTTGCTGTTCATATAACTAACCTAATGAAAAAGGGGTATATATTAGGTAAGGGATATATAATAAACGAAGATGAGTATGTTTTAGTTATTGGGGGAGCTAATGTAGATATACAGGGATTCCCTAAAAACAAGTTAAAGTTCAAGGACTCAAACCCAGGAGTATTAAATATGTCATTAGGTGGTGTTGGAAGAAACATAGCAGAGAATTTGGCAAGGCTTAATGTTAATGTAAAGCTTATAACTGCTGTTGGTGAAGATATGTATGGTACAAAGATAATGGAGCACTCAAAAAATATAGGGATAGACATGACAGAAAGTTTAGTACTATCTTCAGCAAATACTTCAACATATCTTTCTATTTTAGATGAAAATGGAGATATGGCAGTTGCGCTATCATGTATGGATATATGTGAAAAGCTAGATGTATCTTTTATTAAATCAAAAAAAAGTATAGTTGAAAACTCAAGAGTTTGTGTAGTTGACACCAACATACCTAAAGAAACACTTGAATATTTAGTTGAAGTTCAAGGAATAGAGCTTTTTTTAGATACTGTATCTACTGCAAAGGCTCAAAAGGTAAAGGACATCATAGGCAAATTCCATACAATTAAGCCAAATAGATATGAGGCAGAGATTTTAACAGGTATTTCTGTAGATAATGTGGATAAAGCAAAAAAGGCTTGCGACGTTCTTCTTGAAAAAGGAGTAGAGAGAGTATTTTTAAGTCTTTCAGAAGATGGAGTTGTTTGTGGTAGCAAAGAAGGTATTTTTAAACTAGATATGCCAAAGGTTCAGGTATTAAATGCCACAGGTGCAGGAGATGCATTTTTGGCAGGGCTTGTTTATAGCTACTTAAATGATTATAAAGTAGAGGATTCAGCTAAATTTGCAATGACATCAGCTGCAATTGCATTGTCTTCAAAGGACACAATTTCAAATAAAATGACTGTACAAAATGTAAATACAAAGGTAAAGGAGATGGGATTATGCTAGAAAAATATTTAGTATTATCAGATGAGGTTAAAGAGGCAATTGAAAATGGCAAACCAGTAGTTGCTCTTGAATCAACAATAATATCACATGGAATGCCATATCCACAAAATGTTGAAACAGCACTTAAAGTTGAAGAGATAGTTAGACAAAATGGTGCAGTTCCTGCAACGATTGCAATAATAGGTGGAAAGCTTAAGGCAGGTTTAACTCGTGACGAAATAGAGTATTTAGGAAAAAAGGGAAGAGATATAGTAAAGGTAAGTAGACGTGACATCCCATACATTGTAGCGAAAGGAAAGGATGGAGCTACAACAGTTGCATCAACTATGATTATTGCAGCACTTGCTGGAATTAAGGTTTTTGCAACAGGTGGAATAGGTGGTGTTCACAGAGGAGCACAAGAGACTTTTGATATATCAGCAGACCTTCAAGAACTTGCAAATACAAATGTTGCAGTTGTTTGTGCAGGAGCAAAATCAATACTTGATTTAGGACTTACTTTAGAATATCTTGAAACATTTGGTGTTCCAGTTGTGGGATATAAAACAGAGGAACTTCCTGCATTCTATACAAGAAGAAGCGGATTTAAGGTTGATTATAGACTTGACACTCCAGAGGAAATTGCAACTATGCTAAATACAAAATGGGAGCTTAACCTAAAGGGTGGAGTTGTTATTGCAAATCCAATTCCACAGGAACATGAAATGGATTATGATACAATAACAAAGGCAATAGAAGATGCATTAAAAGAGGCAGAAGAAAAGGGAATAAAGGGAAAAGAGTCAACACCATTCTTACTTGCAAAGGTTAAGGATATTACAGGTGGAAAGAGCCTTGAATCAAATATTGAGCTTGTGTTTAACAATGCAAAACTAGCAGCAGAGATTGCAAGAAATATGTAAAAAACAAAAAAATGCTTGACAAACTATTAACTTTGTTGCAGAATATTTATTAAATAAAAAAATTAAATATGCGTTGAACATGATAGAGGCGCGGTGTCTAATAGTACTATATCTGAGGTAAGCACTATGACGATATAGGAA
>JAOAFH010000106.1 GCA_026416355.1 Clostridiales bacterium
GTGTGGAAGAGTAGGTCGTTGCCAGATTGATATATTCCACGGTAGCTCAATGGTGGAGCATTCGGCTGTTAACCGAAGGGCTGGAGGTTCGAGTCCTCTCCGTGGAGCCATACATAGAATATATGAGGTTGCGATAGCAACCTCTTTTATGCTTTTTGGGCTCTTTATCAATAGTTGGGTCGGGTATTTTATTAGAATACCTGTCCTTTGTTGTTTAAGCAAGATTTTAATGTCTAAGTCATTTGCTTCAATATTGTTTCTGAAGGATCTTCAGCTAACGTTTTTTAAATGGAGCTATTACATTCATCATATTTGTTAGTATATCTGCCATTAAGAAAGATACTAATACTTGTACAATATTGTTCATTTTGCTTTTATTATTTACATTGTCACTAAAGCATAATATAGCTTTCTAAAAAGTCAAGTTAATTTATTACAAAAATTAAATGGAATATTTTATACATAATTGAAATAAATTCTTTATATTGTTATAATAAGAATATGCACAATGTGTGCACAATATGGAGGGGGGATTCCATATGAATTTTTTAGAAGATTTTAAAATTAATCTTCAAGGACAATACGAAGAATGTAGAGCATATAGAGAAATATGTAAAAGGGAGGGGTTTAACCCGTATAGGGACTTAAATACAGAAGAGGATTTAGAGAATGTTCCATTTGTTACAACAACATTATATAAAAGGTCAAATGGGGTATTTACTAATCTTTTAAGAAAACCAATCCAAGATATTTATAAGTGGACTGTATCAAGTAGTACAAGTGGTGATCCAAGTATAGTAGGTAGAACAGATGATGATATAAATAGCTTACGAAAATTTGTTCTAGAAGACGAAATGAGACATAAGAAGGATAGAGATTTTGAGTGTACTTTTTTCCCACATTCAGAGGATATGAAAGCATACGGTAGAGGAAAACTTTATGGCAAAATTTTAGAATCATATTTGGGTAATTTGGTTGATATCTATACTTATTTAGACGATACGATTTATCTTTTAAAACCATCAGAGAATGGATTTAATGTTGATGTTAATTCCTTTATAGGATATATAAATGAACATAATAAAAAGGAACATAAAGCAGCCCTTGGTGGTTCAACCCCAATTTTTTTTAGTACCATTTTAAGGCTAAAGGAAAATATTAAGCCTGTGGAATTAGGAAATAGTGCCTTTGTTCACACAGGTGGAGGTGGATGGGATGGAAGAAAAGGTAATATAAATATAGGAACTTTTATTGAAAGATGGAGGTTTGTAGAAGAGGTATCTAGATTTTTGGGAATACCTGAGGAGAACTTTACAGACACATATTCATTTACAGAAAATAGCTTTACATTTACAGGTCATTATAGTAGAGATTATAAAGATTATCTATTCCATGTACCTGAGTTTGCAAGGGTAATTGTAAGGGATTTTAAACCATTAAAAACTGTGGAGGGAGGAGGACATGGTTTTATACGGGTTTTAGATGCGTATGGAACATCTGCTTTTGCTGGTGCTAGTGTGCTTGTTGATGATATAGGAGAGGTTATATCATATAATAAATGTCCAGATTGTGGTTATAGTGGTATGGTCATAAAGATAATTGGAAGAGTTAAAGGGGCAGAGGCTAAAGGTTGTGGAGCCACTTTAGGGGGTGATGGGTATGAAGCAAATTACAAGAGATTATAACGGTTTAGTATTAAATTTCAATATATCAGATTTAAATGATATAAAAGATATAATAAATAATTTAAAAAACAACAAACAAAATGTACATGAAATACCAACCGACTCAACAATAGATTTATTGGATTTATGTGCAAAAAAATGGCTTGATAGAGAATATTCAAGGGAACATGTAGACAAACTAGCTCAAATTACAAATCAAAGTAAGGAACTTGTTTTATTTGAACTTGAGTATGTAATGAAGGGACTATTAAAGGAAAATATATTCAAACTGTTAGATAATGAATTGGAGGATAGATATATACTTGATAAATGGGTAGATAAGCACTATGGTAAAGTGCATAGGCAACCAAGGGGAATAACTTTTCATAATGTTTCAGGAAATGCGTTTATAGTTATACCAATTAGTATTGCAATGGGGCTACTTTCTAAGAATGTTAATATAGTAAAGGTTTCTAAGGACGAGCCATACTTTGCCCATGCCTTTTTTAAGAGCTTGTTTGAAATAGATGAGTCAATTAAAGATAGACTATCAGTTGTGTATTTTGATAGTACTTCAGAGGATATCTATGATTATGTTGTATCAAATAGTGACTGTGTTATTCATTGGGGTGGAAAAACATCAAGAGACTATATGGCATCAAAGTGTGCTAAATATGGTGTTCACTTTATAGAGCATGGACCTAAAATAAGTTTTGAAGTAGTGGACGAAGGTGTTACGTTTGATGACATAAAGGGTATCGCATTAGATATGTCTCTTTGGGAACAAAGGGCATGCTTGTCTCCTAGGGTTGTTTTTTTAAATAGCAAAGTTGATAAAAATGAATTTTTAGAAAATCTAAATACATGTATAAAGGGAGTAACAGAAATATTTCCAAAGGAATATTATGATGCCTTTTCATCAATAAAAACAATGCAGGATAGACAGTATATAGTTATAAAAAATATAGATAAAAATGATTTTAAAATCTATTCTAGCAAAAATTCAGATTATACAATTATCTACTCAGATATTCCACCAACTAATAAAGAGATAGATATGTGCTTTAATAGATTTATTTTCGTATGTCCATATAGCAGTAAGGAAGAAATTTTAAATTATATAGATGAAAATCTATTAGGGTATCTTCAAACAATGGGATATAATGGAGAAGACTTTGAGTTTATTGAAAAGGTTAGCTTAAAGGGAGTTAGTATAATTACTAAACCAGGTTTTATGTCTATGCATGAACCAGGAACATCCCATGATGGATTTTATAATTTAAGAGAGATGACATATGCAGTGAGCTACCAAAAATAAAGAGGGGGACACTAAGAATGAGAGCAAAGTATATATATAGAGATTTTATTAGTGTAGATGATGCACTTAATTTTAATAGAGAAAATGTTAGAGAAAATTATAGGGAATATGTAAATGCAGCAGCTGTACAATTACTTGGATTACTTGATTTTGATAAGCATTTTGTGAAGGCAAAAGGAACAAAGGTATATGATGAAGATGGAAGAGAATATATAGATTTTTTAGGTGGGTATGGTGCTCTAAACCTAGGACATAACAATGAGTATGTTTTAGAAGGAATGAAAAAGGCAATTGGACTTCCAAACATATTACAGGCATCAATATATAATTTTGCTGGAGCCCTTGCAAAAAATTTATCTATTTTAACAGGGGGAAAATTGAAAAGAACATTTTTTGCAAACAGTGGTGCAGAAGCAGTTGAGGGAGCACTTAAGGTTGCCAAAATTGCAAGCGGTAAATCAAAGATTGCCTATTGTCAAAACTCATTCCATGGTAAATCAATGGGGGCACTATCTGTTACAGGAAGGGAAAAGTATCAAAAACCATTTAAACCACTAGTTCCTGATTGTTATCCTGTTCTCTATGGAGATGATAAAGCTTTAGATGATTTATTAAAAACAGGTGGTTTTGCAGCATTTATAGTTGAACCAATTCAAGGAGAAGGTGGAATTAATGTACCACCTCATGGGTATTTAAAAAAGGTAAGAGATATATGTGATAAACATGGTATATATTTGATTGTTGATGAAATACAAACGGGATTTGGACGAACAGGATATATGTTTGCATATCAAGCAGATGAAATTATACCTGATATAGTTTGTTTTGCAAAATCAATTGGTGGTGGAATAATGCCAATTGGAGGATATATTGCAAAAGAAGATATTTGGAAGAAGGCATATGGTACTATTGACAAGGCATTTTTACACACATCAACATTTGGAGGTAATACATTAGCTTGTGCAGCAGGAATTGCAACAATAGAATACTTAGTTGAATATAGTTTAGATAAACAAGCAATGGAAAAAGGAGAATATTTAATTACAAAGCTACTTGAACTTAAGGCTAAGTATCCTGTTATAAAGGATGTAAGGGGAAGGGGACTTATGATTGGTCTTGAGTTTGAGGAACCAAAGGGAATCTTAAATAAAATTACCGTAGGTAAACTCTCAGAGCTTTCTAAAGAATATTTTGCATCATTGGTGGCAGGTAAACTTATGAATGAATATGGTATAATTACTGCATATACGTTAAACAATCCTAATGTTATAAGGCTTGAACCACCACTAATAGTTGAGTTTGAAGAATTAGATAAAATAGTATATGCTCTAGACGATATTTTTGAAAAGAATAGTGGTTTTTTAAGTTTAGGTTTAGATAGTGGAAAACAAGTGATAAAATCAATATTTAAAAAATAGTGGCTTATTTAGCCACTATTTTTGTGAAACCCAATGGTTGTCTTTTATATAGAACCTCCAAGGGAAAAACCTTGCTTCTTCTGCATAATCGATGTTTATTCTAGTTGTCTCAACTACTTCAAAATTATTATAGTTAGATTCTTCAACATACAATTCTTCAGTAAATAAATTTATTCCATTTAGATTTTTATCTAGATTTAGAGCCATACACAGTTTTGATGGACCGTTGGTTAAATTTTTGTATTGATATTTTGTTATATCAGAAATTGATTTTTTATACCTATTAAAACTCATTAAATCAATCCCTTCAAGGGGCTGAGTAGCCCTAATTAAAACTGCACAGGGTTTATCTTTTTCCTCAGTTACAATGTTAAAACAATAGTACATTCCGTAAATAAAATAAATATATGCATGGCCAGCATCAGCAAACATAACTTCATTTCTAGCAGTTTTTTTGTTATTATATGAATGTGCTGCTTTATCTATTGGTCCAATGTATGCTTCAGTTTCTACTATTCTAGATATTAATTTTTGACCATTTATAGTTCTTATTAAGTTTTTACCTAAAAGTTCTTTGGCAACAATTAAGGTATCTCTATTATAGAAATCATAATTTAACATACAAAACCTCCAAGAAAGGGATGTGATATATTGAAATATATTAAATTGTTATTAAGTATATTGGGTTTTTTTATTTTAAATGCAGTAGGTCTATCTTTATCTTCTATCTTAATGGATTATTTATCTAAATACTTTAAAAGCGAATATGCATTTAATATTATATCATATTTATTGATGTTATTAGTTGTAATAGCAAATCTAAAATTGTTTGTTAGAAAAAACACTATGGAATTTATTAAATTAAAATTTAAAGATATAGACAAACGTGAGATTATAAAAGTTATGGGAATAGCATTTTTAATTAATGTTGGTGTCACAGCTTTTTTATTGATTATAAAAAAATATTATGTCTATAACTTTATATGGAATAAATTATATATTGAGGATATAGTAGGAGTATTAATAACTGGAATAATAGTTTCATTTTCAAGTGTTGTTATAGAAGAGTTAATGCTTAGAGGATTTTTATTCAACAAAATACCTCTAAGAAATGAAATAGTAATAATTTTTGTAGCTTGGGTATATGCTATGTTTAATGTTATAGAGAAGGGATTTAATTTACTACAGTTTTTAAATGTATTTTTGTTTGCTATTTTATTAAATGTAATATATGTAAAATATAAAAATATAATTTATACAATTGCATTTAATTTTATATGGTATTTTACATCAAACTTTATATTCTCACTTAACTTAGAGCCAAGTAATATAGAAGTTCCATCAGTAATCAATTTAATATATGGTAACTATGATATTTTAAGTGGTGGGGAATATGGAATTTTTGGAAGTATAGTTTTTTTAATAGTTTTAATGATTTTAGATATAGTTTTAATACGAAAGATGGGTATTTTCAATAAAGAGATATAGCATAATTTAAATGCATATAATAAAAATATATTTTAAAATACTATCAAAAGCCTAATTATTGAATAAGTTTGTTTATATAACCCAAAGAATCTTTTAGATTTTTTGGGTTTTAATTTTTTAAAAATGATTTAATTGATTAATAGTAATTTTTTATTTACAAGGTGTTCTTAAAAGTAAAATTATTTAAAAATTTTCCAATTGAAAATACACTAAAAGAATGAAAATAGAAGAAAAAAAGAATAAAGTAGACTATTTTAAGAATAATTAATATTAAATAAGATTAATTAGTTTTGATTAAACAACAAAATATGATACTATATTTAGTGTTAAAATGATATAATAATACTAAATATAGTTAGGGGCGGTGCTTATGGGATTTTCAAAGAATGCAATTAAAGTTTTAGAAAAAAGATATTTGGCTAAAGACGAAAATGGAAACATAATTGAAACACCAGATGAATTATTACATAGGGTTGCAAGGGCAGTAGCAGAAGCAGATAAATTTTATGATGAAAATGCTGATATTAATAAAACTGAAGAAATATTTTATGACATGATGAAGAATTTAAACTTTCTTCCAAATTCACCTACACTAATGAATGCAGGTAGACCACTTGGGCAACTTTCTGCATGTTTTGTGCTTCCAGTTGAAGATTCTATGGAAGGTATATTTGATTCTATAAAAAATGCAGCTCTTATTCATAAATCAGGAGGAGGAACAGGTTTTAGTTTTTCAAGGTTAAGACCAAATGGTTCTAGTGTAAAATCAACAGGAGGAGTTGCATCAGGTCCTGTAAGCTTTATGAAGGTATTTGATGCTGCAACGGAGGCAGTTAAACAAGGTGGTACACGCAGAGGAGCAAATATGGGTATATTAAGGGTTGATCATCCTGATATACTTGAGTTTATAAAATGCAAAGAGGATAACAATCAAATAAACAACTTTAACATAAGTGTTGCCCTAACTGAGGAGTTTATGGAGGCAGCAATAAAAGGACAAGATTATGAATTAATTGAGCCACATACAAAAGAGGTTAAGGGTAAATTAAATGCTAGGGAAGTATTTGACTTAATAGTAAAAATGGCTTGGAAAAACGGAGAGCCAGGAATTGTATTTATAGATAGAATGAATAAATTTAACCCAACTCCAAATTTAGGAGAAATAGAAAGTACAAATCCTTGTTTGCATGGAGATACACTTATTTCAACTAGATACGGCCTTATAAAAATATCAGATTTATATGAAGAATATAAAGATAGTGAGGTTGAGATATTAACAGATAATAGAGTATTAAACGAAGGAATAGGAGTTAAAGCAAGAAGTGCAAAAATAATTAAAACTGGATTAAGGAAAACTTTGAAGCTAGAACTTAGTAATGGACAACAATTAATATTAACAGAAGAGCATAAAGTATTCACCAAAGATGGTTGGAAAGAAGCTAAGGATTTAAAAATTAATGATGAAATATTTATTCAAAGTGGAGAAGGCATTTTTAGTGAAAATGATGAAATAGGAAGTGAATTAGGGTTCTTTTTAGGATATATTTTAGGTGATGGTTGGCTAACCAAAGATGGCAAAGTTATTGGAGCTGTATTTTCTGAAAATGAGAGATATTTATTAAATAAGATACAAAATATAGCCCAAAATTATGGAGCAGGGGAAGGAATAGTTAACAAAAGGGAAAATGGAGTATGGCAAGTTTTATTTAAGAGGAAAGATTTTGTAGATAAAATAAAAGCTCTAGGATTTGAGGCAAAAAAAGCTCCATTTAAAAGAGTGCCAAAATCAATTTATACTGCAACTAAAGAAACTTTGGTTTCATTTTTAGATGGACTTTTTAGTGCAGATGGAACTGTAAATTATATAGATGAAAATCATAGGGATATTAGACTAACTTCTGCATCAAGAGAAATGCTAGGGGATGTTCAACTTTTGTTACTTAACTTAGGAATTACAAGCAAAATATACGAAAGAACAAAAAAGAATCAATTGAAATTTAAATATAGAAATAAGCAAGGGCAAACAACAATTTATGATAATCATAATTTATATGAAATTATCATAAATGGAAATGATATTGTTAAATTTAATGAAGTAATAGGTAGTTTATCCCATATTAATAAAAATAAAAAATTAGAAAAAATAGCTAGACCATCAAGAAAAAATATTTATTTTAAATTCAAATTAAAAAGCATAGAAGAGTGGCAGGAAAGTGAAGTATATGACGTAATAGAACCAGTTACAAATTCACTAATTGCTAATGGTGTAGTAGTACACAATTGCGGCGAGCAACCACTTTTACCTTATGAAAGCTGTAACTTAGGTTCAATAAATCTTGCCAACATGGTAAAGCTAAATGGAGATAAATATGAAATCGATTATAAGCTTTTAGAGGAAACAGTAATAAATGCAGTACATTTCTTAGATAACGTCATAGATGTAAATGTTTATCCTTTAAAAGAGATAGATTCTATGACAAAGAGAACAAGAAAAATAGGACTTGGAGTTATGGGATTTGCAGATATGCTAATAAAACTTAACATTCCATACAACTCAGAGCAGGCTATAAAAATAGCAGACGAGGTTATGTCATTTATTAATGAAAAATCTAAAAAAGCAAGTAAAGAACTTGCTAAAATAAGAGGAGCATTCCCAGAGTTTAAAAACAGTATATATAAAGACGAAGAACCTCTTAGAAATGCCACAACAACCACCATTGCACCAACAGGAACAATAAGCATTATAGCAGGAGTGTCATCGGGTATTGAACCACTTTTTGCGTTGGCATTTTGGAGAAATGTGATGGATAACGAGAAGCTAATAGAGGTGCATTATCTTCTTGAAGAAAAGCTTAAAGAAATGGGACTATATTCAAAGGATGTAATGGATAAGATAGCAGATAAGGGAACAGTAGGACATCTTAATTTTATTCCTGAAGAAATAAGAAGGGTTTTTGTTACAGCGCGTGAAATAGAACCTATTTGGCATATTAGAATGCAGTCAACATTCCAAAAACATACAGATAATGCAGTTTCAAAGACAGTTAATTTTAAAAATGAGGCAACTATAGATGATGTAAAAACTGTGTATCTTTTAGCATATAAATTAGGATGTAAGGGTGTAACTATTTATAGAGATGGAAGTAGAGATGGACAGGTAATTAATGTTGGAAAAACTGAAGAAACAAAAAAAGATGAGCATATACCAAGACAAAGACCAGAGCTAACAATGGGAATAACAGAAAAGGTAAGGGTTGGTTGTGGAAATCTATATATAACAGTTAATTATGATGACAATGGTATTTGTGAAGTCTTTGCAAATGTAGGAAAAGCAGGGGGATGCCCATCCCAATCAGAGGCAACAGCAAGACTTGTTTCAATTGGATTAAGAAGTGGTATGGATGTAAAGGAGATAATAGAACAATTAAAGGGCATTAGATGTCACTCTACTTTAAGGCAAAGGGCCAATAATAAGGACATAAAGGTGCTTTCTTGTCCCGATGCAATAGCAAGGACAATAGAAACATTGATTGATATAAAAAAGCTTGGAAAAATTAATGACTTTAATATTAATGTAGCAGAGGATATAGCAGATTTAATTCCACATGAATCAGGCAAAAGAGTTAAAATTAAATGTCCTGAATGTGGAAACCAAATAACACATCAAGACGGATGTGTAATCTGCCCAAGCTGTGGATATTCAAAATGTAGTTAAGGTGTAGGAATTCCTACACCTTAAATTTATCTACAGAAGATATTAGATTTTTAGATAACTCTGTCAACGTATCTGCTTGATATTTTATCTTCTTAATCTCCTCAACTTGATTTAAAACATGCAGTGAAGCTTCTTCTGATGTTTCTAAAAACTGTTCTGATACAGCCATAGTGTTTGTTATGCCTATCTCTAAAGTATTACTCTTATTTGTAATTTCATTTATTATTTTATACATATTGTTTAATGAGTTAAGCATCTTTTCAACAGAGCTATTTAAATTATTAAAAGAGCTTTCGGTGGTTTCAACTGCACTACTTTGGTTTAAAATAGTCTCTTTTATTTTTGAAGTATATTCAATTGTTGACTTAGTTAAACCATGTATATCGTTTATAATATTCTTTATATAGTTAGTTGAGGAACTTGTTTCTTCTGATAGCTTTCTAATTTCATTTGCAACAACATTAAAACCACGTCCAGCCTCACCAGCTCTTGCAGCTTCAATAGATGCATTAAGTGCCAAAAGATTAGTTTGGGATGAAATTTGGTTTATAACATTTAATACAGAATTTATGTTAGATATATAGTTTATTAGTGATTCAATTTGTTTTTCAATATCACGCATAGAATTAATAGTTTCTAGATTCTTATCTTTAAGGTTTATTACAGATTCTATTGCTACCTTGTTTGATTTTTCTATGTTTAAGCTCTCATCAATTAATTCTTGTCTACATTCATCTAATGATTTAGCATCATGTAAAAACTCCTGTGCAATATCTTTTGAAGTCATTATTTCACTTTTTTGTTTATTTGAACTTATGGATATTTCCCTCATGGCTGCTTCAACTATTTCTGAGCCAATAATTAAGTCATGTGTATCGTTATTCAAATTTGATGATGAATCTATCAATATATTTGAAGCAGATTTTATCTGTTCTATAAGTTGTTTCATGTTGTTTATCATATTGCAAAGATAAATAGAAAGCTCACCTATTTCATCTTGAGAATCAATTTTTGCATCAATTGTTAAATTACCTTGACCAATAAGTTCCATTGAATTTGCTAATGTTTTTAGTTTTTTAGTTATTCTATTTGAAAATACTATACCAACGAATGTTGATAAAAACATGAAAATAATAAATATACCAATAATCTTATAAACCATGTTTATAGATTTTTCATAAACATCCCTTTTATTCATTTGAGAAACAATCTTCCAGTTAGATTTAAAATTGTTTTGATAATATAGGTAACTAGACTTTTCATTGAAATCAATTTGTTTTATATTCTTTTTTCCAGATAATATCTCTTGTACTGTTGACTTATCTTTAATGTACTCACTAATATTTTTGTCTATAAATTCAGATCTTCTTGTTGTTATAATGCGTCCATTTGCATTAACTAAAAAAACTTGTCCAGCATTCTCGGTAATAAATCCTTCAAATACCTTTAGAAAATCTGTCAATTGCAATGTAAACCCAATAATACCTGCTACGTTGTTGTTACTGTCATATATTGTTTTACAAACAACTATTGAAGATTTGTTATTTCCCTTTTCTCTTATAACTTCACTCCAATATGGGTTGTTAAAATTATTAAGTGTATTTTTATATAGATTAGAATTTGAAGAAACATCAAACTTTAAATTATTACTTGGATAAAAATATGTTTTTCCTGAGCTGTTTGTTATAAACACATTTCTTATATTTATATTTGAAGACATAGTTTTTTTAAATTCTTCACTTAGAATATCAGGATTCATATCGTATAGATGTTCTCTAATATTTTTATTTTCGCTAGATAATATTAATAGACTTTCAAAGGATATAAATTTTTCATGCACTAGATTATTAAGTCTTTCTGTCGTTTGTTCAATTGTACTTATATAGCTTTTTTCAACAGTTTTGCTTAAAAATGTACTTGAAACAACACTTGAACTTAGTAAAGATAGAAAAACAAGAGTTGACATTATAAATATTATTTTTGCTTTAACTGACTTTACATTGATTTTTTTAATATTAAATGATTTGAATTTTAGATTTTTTAAATTAGTGAATTTAATTTTTTTAAGTGAAAAAGGTTTTAGTGTTTTTACTAAGTTTAGAATTGTGAAAGTTTCTTTCTTCATAAGTAAACCCCCTATAATATTTCAACTTAAATATGCAACAAATTTAGACCTAATTCAACAAAAAGCAATAAATTTTAACCTGATTAACAGAGATTTAACACAGCGTAATTAACATTTGATTAACATAGATTTATTTTTAGCTTTACAGTCAAAGGCTAAGATAAAAATATAGAAAAAACAAAGGGTGATTATATGAGTAACTTAGAAGAACTTAAGAAAATTGTAGAGGACAAGCAAATCAGAACGTTTTTTCAACCAATAATTGATGTAAAAAGCGCAAGAGTAATAGCTTATGAGGCATTATCTAGAGGTCCAGTAGGAAGTAAGTTTGAAAGACCAGACTACTTATTTGAAGTAGCAAAACAAAACAATATGCTATGGGAAGTTGAATACCTATGTAGAACTCTAGCTATTGAGAGGGCAAAAAAATATTCAATTGAGGAATTTCTATTTTTAAATGTTGATCCTGATATTATTAAAGATAAGAAATTTAAAGAAGGTTTTACTTCTGAATTTCTAAAGCTATACAATCTATCCCCTGATAGAATAATATTTGAAATAACTGAAAAAACAGCGGTAGAGGACTATAAGGCATTTAGAGAGGTACTAGAACACTATGTTAAACAGGGATACAAAATAGCAATCGATGATACAGGGGCTGGATACTCAGGATTTAGATTAATATCTGAAATCAAACCTCAGTTTATAAAACTTGATATGGAGCTTATTAGGGACATAGATAAGGATAGCTTTAAACAGGCATTGTGTAAAAATCTAGTCTCACTTGGCAAAATAACAAATATGAAAATTATTGCAGAAGGTGTTGAAACAATAGATGAATTAGTATTTTTAATAGAGACAGGAGTTGAGTATGTTCAAGGTTATTTTTTAAAAAGACCCAGTGAAATACCTGAGGATATAGACAATGAAGTAAAGGAAAAAATAAAGTGGGTAATAACTGAAAGAACTAAAAGGTTAACTAATAATGCAAGAACATGTCCAGTTGGTAAGATTGTAAGGTTTGATGAAGCCATAAATGAAAATACAAAGTGCAAATATCTAAGGGAGCACTTTGATAAAAACAATGTACAGGGTGTTGTAATTACAAATAATGATGTGCCAATAGGGTTGGTAATGAAGGCATATTTTAATTTTATGTTGGCCAAGCCTTTTGGAAATGAAATTTATTTAAATAGACCAGTTAGCATTATGATGGACAAGAATCCCTTAGTTGTAGATTATAATATGCCAATATCAGAAGTAGTAAATCTTGCCATGTCAAGAAGAGAAGAAAATTTATATGACTATATTATTGTAACTAAGGAAGATAAATATTATGGCATAGCAACGGTTAAAAGGCTTCTAGAGTATTCAATGGAGCTTGAGTTAAATTATGCAAGACATTTAAACCCATTAACAGGACTTCCAGGCAACATTGTTATCGAGGAAAAGCTTAACAACATAATTGAAAATGATGTTAAAGCGGCTGTATTATATATAGATTTAGACAATTTTAAACCATTTAACGATGTTTATGGGTTTGAAAATGGAGATAGAATTATAAAAATGACTGCAGATATACTAGCAGAGACTATGGGAAATTACAACAATTGTTTTATAGGCCACATTGGAGGAGATGATTTTATTGTGGTTTTAATGGGAGAGGTTTTTAATATAGAAAGTATATGTAGAAATATCATAAGAGAATTTGATAGAAGAATAAGATCGTTTTATACAATAAAGGATTTAAGCAATGGTTATATTATGGCTATAAATAGAGAGGGACTAGAGCAAAAATTCCCTATAGTTTCTGTTTCAATAGCATGTGTTCATGAAAATATACAAAATTTCAAAACACCAAAGGAATTAGGAGAATATCTATCTAAGATAAAAAAGCAATGCAAGTTAACTAAGGGTAGTTGTTTCATAGTTGGATAGTGCATATAAAAAATAAAATTAGCAAAAATAATAATTAGACTGTTTAACATAGACTTAACACAAACATGTAGGAACTTAACAAAAGAAAATTATAAAATAAGCATGTAAGATGAAAATGAATCTTGAAAGGGGAAAAAGTTATGAAGGCAAAAAAATTACTTACTTTAGCGGTAGCAGCAATGATGTCATTAACAATGGTTGCTTGCTCAGGACAACAAGCAGAAAAGAAAACAGATCTTAAGGGAACAATTAAGATTGATGGTTCAAGTACAGTTTATCCAATAACTCAAGCAGTAGCAGAAGAATTTAAAAAGGCGAACCCTGGGGTAGAAATAACAGTTGGTGTTTCAGGTACAGGTGGTGTATTTAAAAAGTTTGTAGTTGGCGAAACAGATATGAACGATGCTTCAAGACATGTTAAGCAAGAAGAATTAGACAAGGCTAAGGCAAATGGAATAGAAATGACTGAAATAACAGTTGCATATGATGGAATTGCGGTAGTTGTTAATAAGCAAAACGACTGGGCAAAGGATATGACAGCTGAAGAGCTAAAGAAGATTTGGGATAAGGATTCAAAGGTTCAATTTTGGAGCGATGTAAGACCAGAATGGCCAAAGGAAAAGATTAAGTTATATGGTCCAGGAACAGATTCAGGTACATTTGATTACTTTACACAAGCAATAAACGGAAAAGAAAAGCAAATAAGAGCAGATTTTACAGCAAGTGAAGATGACAACGTACTAGTTCAAGGTGTTGCTGGCGATAAGTATGCTATGGGATTCTTTGGACTTGCTTACTATGAAGAAAACATGGATAAATTAAATGTTGTAAAAATAAATGGTGTAGAACCAACTCAAGATACAGTAAAAAATGGAACATACCAACCACTAGGAAGACCACTATTTGTGTATGTGTCAAATAAGGCAATGGAAAGACCAGAAATTAAGGAATTCTTAAAGTTCTACCTAACAAAGGGAAGAGAACTTGTTAAGGAAACTGGTTATATTCCAATGGAAGATGCAAAATATGAAACTGAATTAAGCAAGATTAAATAATTTAGGCACCCCTAAAGGGTGCCTTATGGCCTGTGAAGAAGGGGGATATGAATGAAGAAGATAGAATTTGAAGGCAAAGAAAGAATGAATAATCTTGAAAAGCTAGTTAAAGTTATATTGACATTCCTTGGAGTTATTTCAATTTTAACAACTATAGGGATAGTTTTTTCTCTTTTTGAAGAAACATTTATGTTTTTTAAAGAAGTGTCAATTATAGAATTTTTAACAGGAACAAAGTGGACACCGCTTATTGAACCAAATCATTTTGGTGTATTGCCACTTGTTGCTGGCACTATGCTTATAGTTATAATTTCTGCTATAATTTCAATCCCGTTAGGACTTGGAAGTGCAATTTATTTAAGTGAATATGCGCCTAAAAAAGTAAGAAAGATATTAAAGCCAATTTTAGAGGTGTTAGCAGGAGTTCCATCTATTGTATATGGTTATTTTGCCTTAACTGCCATAACTCCTATAATTAGAACAATTTTTCCCCAAACAAGTGTATATAATGCCTTAAGTGCTGGTATAGCAGTAGGAATAATGACAATACCAATGGTTTCATCTATGAGTGAAGATGCAATGATGGCTGTGCCAGATTCATTGAGAAACGGAGCTTATGCATTAGGTGCAACTAAGCTTGAAGTTACAAAGGATGTTGTAATACCATCTGCTCTATCTAGTATTATAGCATCATTTATTCTAGCAATATCTAGAGCAATTGGAGAGACAATGATTGTTGCAATGGCAGCAGGTTCTACTCCAAAGCTTACATTTAATCCGTTAGAGAGCATACAAACAATGACAGGATATATTGTTCAAATAAGCATGGGAGATGTTCCTTATGGTTCACTTGCATATAAAACACTATTTGCTGTTGGAACATTATTATTCCTTATGACGTTTGTTTTAAATATACTTTCAAGGTATTTTGTTAAGAAGTATAGGAGGGCTTATTAATGAATAATGATGAATTAAAAAGGCTCAAAAAAAGAAAACTTTTAAATAATATATTCCATTGGGTTTTCCTTGCTTGCACCTTATTTGGAGTAGTAATTTTAGCACTCCTTATGATAGATATATTAAAGAAGGGACTACCATGGCTAAATCTAGACTTTTTCAAAAACTTCCCATCTAGATTCCCTAAAAAATCAGGTATTTATCCTGCACTACTTGGAAGTGTTTGGGTAATACTTTTAACTTCAATAATTGCATTCCCAATTGGTGTTGGTACTGCAATATATCTAGAGGAATATGCAGATGATAATAAATTTACTGAGTTTATAAAGCTAAACATAGCAAACCTTGCAGGTGTGCCATCAATTATCTATGGTATGCTTGGACTTGCAGTTTTTGTAAGACTATTTTCAATGGGCAGAACAATATTGGCAGCATCATTTACGATGGCAATATTGATTCTACCAATAATAATAATTTCA
>JAOAFH010000021.1 GCA_026416355.1 Clostridiales bacterium
TTAATTGAATAATTTCTCTCTTTTAAAAAGTTATTAACTGTTGCCTTGTCTTCTCCTAAATTAACAAATAAAAATACAACACTACCATCATTTTTATATGCATCTACTGTTTGAATAAACCCTAGAAACTCTGCCCTACATGGTGGACACCAAGTTGCAAAAAAGTTTACTACAATTGTTTTACCTTTAAAATTTGAAAGTTTTACTTCTTCACCATCTATATTTTTTAATGTAAAATCTATTGCTTTATTCTTATTCTCTATTTGCTCTGTTTGGGTATTTAAATTGTTTGTTTCTTGCTTTGTTTGCTTAGATGAACACCCTGCTAAAAATAATATACTTATAACTAAAACAAATGAAACTATCTTTTTCATAATCATTAACCTCCTAAAATATTTGTTAAAACATATAACTTTCCTGTAAATAATAAAATACCAGTTAATATTAATATTGCCCCTGCAACTATTTTAATTACATTAGATTTTTTCATTATAAACTTTGAAAATGCTCTAGACTTGTTTATAAATATTGCAAAAACTAAAAATGGAATTAAAAGCCCTAGTGAATATACAAATAAATAATAAGCTCCTATTAAACTTGATTGCCTACTAGCAGCAAGCATAAGAACACTTGATAATATAGGACTAATACATGGAGTCCATCCTAATGACAAACTTACTCCTAGTAAAAAGGATGATACTAAACTTCCCTTTTTAAATTTCAAATCCATCTTAACTTCTCTATTTAAAAAATCTAATTTAATTACTCCTAAATAAAACAATCCCATAAGTACGATAAATAGACCTAATATTTTATTTAACAGCTGCCTATTTATTAATAAATATCTTCCTATGCTTCCTGATAAAGCACCAAGGCTTGTAAACATTAAAATAAAACCAACCATAAAAGCTATGGTATTTAAAACAGTATTTTTCTTATTTGCCGCCTCACCTGTTATATAGCTTAGATAGATTGGAATTAGTGGTAAAAAGCATGGTGATAAAAATGATAAAATCCCTTGGGTAAACACCAATACTGTTGATAACCTTTCCATACAACACCTCCAATTAAGTTTTATTATACCCTATTATGGTATATTTATATATTATCATATTTACATTTTTAAATCTATATTCATTTTTAGTAATAAATTTGTTTTACCATAAGTAAAAGTGGCAGGTATCATAAATACCTACCACCATTTTTAAATCACAATATGTTATATGTGATATGGCTGCCAGTAAAAATTAAAAAAGGCCTTTCGGCCTTTTTTAGTATGTAGATTATTCTTGAACAGGAGCTCCTACTGGGCAAACATTAGCGCAGTTTCCGCAGTCGATGCAAGCATCTGCATCAATAACGTAGATTGAATCTCCTTGGCTTATGCAGTTAACTGGACATTCTGGAGCACATGCACCACAGTTAACACAAGCGTCTGTAATCTTATATGCCATAAGTTTCACCTCCTGTCATTTTATATGATTATTTTAACACTAAAATTACAATCTGAAAAGTACCTTATAAAATTATGGAATTTTTAAATTTCTATTCATCTAAAAGTTGTTTTATATCAACATCCACATCATCTAAATCTTGTATTTCTGATTTTATTTCATCATCGGATATTTCTCTGTGTTCATATTCTCCTTCTATGAGCTCAACATCATATATTGAGAATGGCTTTATTTCTACATCCTCTGGTGTTTTTAGCTTAACCTTAACCATTTCTAATATGATGCTATTTTCTACTACTTCACCTTCTCCCTCAGGAGTTTTAACTATTGAACCTACAATTGGTGTAACCTTTCTTATATCCTCATATGTGCTTTGTTCATAGTTTAAGCAGCACATAAGTCTTCCACATACCCCTGATATTTTTGAAGGATTTAATGAAAGATTTTGTTCCTTAGCCATTTTGATAGATACTGGTTCAAACTCACCTAAAAATGATGAACAGCACATTGGTCTACCACAAGGTCCAAGGCCTCCAACCATTTTTGATTCATCCCTAACACCAATTTGTCTAAGTTCAATTCTTGTTCTAAATATTGCAGCTAGGTCCTTTACTAGCTCTCTAAAGTCTATTCTACCATCTGCTACGAAATAGAATATAACTTTGTTGTTGTCAAATGTGTATTCAACATCAATAAGCTTCATAGGAAGTCCATGCTCTTGTATTTTTGTTAAACAAATTGAAAAGGCATCTTCTTCCTTGGCTTTGTTTTGTAGATTTTTAAGCTTATCCTCCTCTGTTGCCACCCTAATTACCTTTTTTAAAGGTGAAACAATGTCCTCTTCGCTTATTTCTCTTTTACCTATAACAACTTCTCCAAATTCTATTCCTCTTGCTGTTTCTACTATTGCAAAATCTCCTTTATTTATTTCAATTCCATCTGGATCAAAATAGTATATCTTTCCTGCCTTTTTAAACCTAATTCCTACTACAGTTACCATCTTAAACCTCCTGTATGCTTATAAGCAAAGCTGTTATAGCCATTTGGTAGTTTGCATTTTTCTTTATATTGCTTCGTATATTAAGCATTATATCTAAAAGCTTATTAAGCCTATTATATGATAAACTTCTACTTAATTCAATAATAATTGGAAGTTTATCTTTATTTAAAACAAACTCCTCATTAAAAGTATTTTTATATAGCGATATATCCCTTAAAAATGATAGAAGTATATCAAAAACATCATCTATTTTATCTTTATTTTCCGTAAAGAAATCTTCTACTTCTAAAAAATTAGTTCTTTTGAAATTAATGATTGTTGACAATATTTCACTTGTCTCATTTCTTAAAATTGTATAATGCGTATCTAACATCTTTAGTGCATTACCTATAATTCCATCACTTAACTCTGAAAAAAGTTCTGCCTTTTCTAATGACACACCAACACCTAAAAGATATTCCTTAACTTTACTTGTTGGTATTCTATTAAATTTATATATTTGGCATCTTGATTTGATTGTATCAAGAATTAAATTTATATTTTCAACTAGCATTATAATTGTTGTATCATATGGTGGCTCCTCTAAAGTCTTTAAAAATGCATTTTGTCCCTGAACAGTTATAAGGTCTGCATTTTTTATAATTACAACCTTTTTATCTCCTTCATAGGGCTTAGTATTAATCTTATCATTTAAATCTCTTATATCATCCACACCTATACTTTTTTTAGGTGTTACTTCTATTACATCAGGATGATTTTTGTTTTTAATCCTTGTACAATTTATACATTTTCCACAGGGCTTGTTTTCTTCTTTGCAAAAAAGATATTGAGCCATAAAATAAGCAAAAACACTTTTGCCCACACCATCTGGTCCTGAAACAATAAAGGAATGGGCAAGCATGCCTTTGTTTGCAGTTTTTATAAAAAGCTCAACTTGAGCATCCTGCCCAACTACTTTTAGCATATAATCACTCCATTATATTTTTTCAAATCTTTCTACATCTACAACAAAAACAGTTGCTCCTCCTATTGTAACCTCAATTGGAGTTGGAACAAACACACCTGTTGAACCTACCACAGGAGATGGCATAGAAACTGCTCCTTTTCTTGTTTTGCATATGTCCTTTATAATAGATAGCACATCCTCAACCTTTTCCTTTTCAACGCCAATTAAAAGTGTTGTGTTTCCTGCCTTTAAAAAACCTCCTGTAGTTGCAAGTTTAGTAACCTTATATCCACCTTCAGTTAAACCCTCTATTAGGTCAATTGCATCCTCATCATGGACAATAGCAATAACTAGCTTCATAGTTATTCCTCCCTTTTTAATAAATTCTCAATTACCCTTAATATGTCATTATGTATTTCTTGTACATCCCTTTGTGCATCTATTTTATGTATATTTTTTCTTCTTCCCTCAAGTCTATTATACCCCTCGTGTACCTTGTTGTGAAACTCTATTTTTTCCATTTCTAACCTATCTAGTTTGCCTGAACCCTTTTTCCTTCTAATTCCTTCCTCTGGTGATATCATTAGTAAAAACACAGCATCAGGTACCAAACCCCTTGTTGCAATTTGGTTTATTGAAGAAATTGTGTCCTCCCCAAGACCTCTTGCATAGCCTTGATACACAATAGAAGATTCTACAAATCTATCACATATAACTACACTTCCTGCCTCAATGTTTGGTATTATAACCTCCTTTACAAGTTGAGCCCTTGAGGCAGAATAAAGAAGTGCCTCGCATATATCATCCATTTCTTTATTTTCAACATCTAAAATGACATTTCTTATCTTTTCCCCTATTTTTGTTCCACCTGGTTCTCGAGTTATTACTACATCCATACCCCTATCTTGAAAATAATCTTTTAACAGCTCTATTTGAGTTGTTTTTCCTGCTCCATCTGGTCCTTCAAATGTAAGAAAAAGTCCCTTCATCTCTAGTCCTCCTTAATGACATAAATAAATTCTGCATCTTTATCATTTATTCCGTTTAATGTAACTTTACCCCTCATGATATTTACAGCTTCTATTACTTCTTCTGTTATCTCCTCACCTGGCATAAGTATTGGTACACCTGGTGGATAAGGAACAATCATCTCTGCACTTATTCGTCCCTTTGCATTTTTAAATGGAATCCTCTCTTTATTGCCATAGTATGCACTTCTCATGTTTATTCTTTGTTTATAATCTATATTTATATTAAATATATCATATTTGCTATTAAATTCATATTTATTTTGTATATCCACAAGTGCCCTATATAGAATATCATAGTATTCCTCTTTATCAAACATGGTTCCAATTAAAACAATATTTTTGCTATCTGCCATCTCAACTTGTATTTTGTACTTTTCTCGTAGTATGTTATCTAAAAGTATTCCCCCAATATCTGATGATATAACTAACCTTGTTGAATCAACATCAAAAATATCAAATTTTCCTATTCTATCAAGACCAATTGTACAATACTTTGAGTTTTTAAGCCTATTTCTTAGCTTATTTGCATAGCAAATATTTTTTTCTACAAGTTCCTTACCTTTATTATTCATAATATCAATTGCTAAATCAATTGAAGACATCAAAACATATGAGGGACTTGTTGTTTGAAAAACACTCATCATAAACTTTATTCCTGTAACATCTATTCCTTCTCTTACATTTAATATTGAACATTGTGTAAGGGCAGGTGTAGTTTTATGCAAACTATAAACAGCTGCATCTGCTCCAAGCATAATTGGGTCATCAGGCAAATTATCAGAACAAATTAAATGTGCTCCGTGGGCAGCATCTACTAAAACATACACTCCTCTTTTTCTTGCCTCATTTATTACCTTTTTTAAATCAAAACAAGTTCCATAGTAAGTTGGATATGTAAGTAGTATTGCCTTTGCATCTTTATTTTCATCTAATATATTTATCACTTCTTCTGTTTTTATTGAAACAGGAATATTAAAATCTTTATCTATGCTTGGGTTTATGTATCTAACCTCTAGGTCCCCTAGTAAACACGCAGAAAATACAGACCTGTGGCAATTTCTTTGAATTATTATTTTATCCTTAGGCTTAAGCAACCCTAAAATCATACTGTATATTCCTGCTGTTGAACCATTTACTAAAAAAAAGCTATGCCCACATTTATAAAATTCCCTCGCTCTATCCATTGCATTTTTAATTATTCCAGTTGGAACATGAAGATTATCAGTTCCTTCAACCTCTGTTACATCTATTTCAAATAAGTTTTCTCTTAGGCTTTCTAATTTTTCAAATTCCATCGTATGACCCTTGTGTCCTGGCATATGAAACCTTATGTTATTTTCTTCTTTATATCTTATTAAATCATCTATTAAAGCCAAGTAATCCATCTCCTTTCATGATAGTTATATTATATCAATTATTAATAAGTTTAGTGAAGTGAGCTTTATAACATTACATATTTTATAATCCTTTTGCAAAAACTATTATAAAAAGTTTGAGGAGTGGTTTTATGAGCAAAACTGTTATTCGTGAACTCGTTACTGGATATGTAGAAAACCTTAAAGATACTATACGCTCAGTCATAATAGAACTATACAACATAAATGATACATGCAAAGCAGAAGATACTGCATATAAATTACTTACAGAACTTCTTGGAAAAGAAGGTTTTAGCATAACACAAAATCCCGCCAACATACATAATTCATTTATAGCTAAATTTGGCGATTCTGCGCCTACAATTTCATATATTTGTGAATATGATGCTGTTGATGGACTTGGATATATAAATGGTCACAACATTCAATGTACAATGAATACAATTGCAGCAATTGGACTTAAAAGAGCTGTTGGTGAAATTGGGGGAAGTGTTGTTGTATATGGTTGCCCTCGAGAAGAAAAAGAAGCAACTAAAATACAAATGCAGCAAGCTAATTTATTTGACAATGTTGATGCAATTATATGTGCCCACCCTTACATAAAAACACTTGAAAGCGGTTCTTCACTTTCAATGCTTGTTGTAAATCTTCAATTTAAGGGATATGCATCCTCTGCCCTAGTTAACTTTAGTAAAGGAGTTAACCCAGTAACACCAGCTGCACATACAATTTCTGCAATAGAAGCTATTAAATCAAAACACAAAGAACATATTTATATTAACTATACAATAACTGACTGCACAGATGATATAAACAATGTTGCTGAAAAATGTTGCGTTAAACTGCTTATAAAATCCGATTTAGAGAAAATAATTGACTCAATACAAGAAGACATAATTGACTTAGCTAGAGTTTACTCTAGAATCTATAACTGTGATTTTGAATACTCCGTTATAAATAGATATGTTCCTTTTAAAACACACCAAGAGCTATCTAAAATATTGTGCCACAATCTAAAGGAAAAGGGTATATTAGATTTGCATGGACCTATGACAATGTCACAAAGCCTTGATTTGGCAAACATTAGCTACAAGATTCCAAGTATTCATCCATATATCGGCATAACTCAAGAAAATATAGATTATTATACAAATGAATTTAAAGAAACAACAATAAAGGATTTTGCATTAGAGCAAACTATTAAAGCTGCAAGTGCATTGGCTTTAACCGGAATAGATATAATTGAAAATCCTAAAATAATAGGTCACTAGCTAGCTAGTGACCTTTTCTTCATAATTGTGTTTATTTTGTTTATGAAATTGTTACTTGGTTCAAAACAAAAGCTATACATTTTATCATCGATTTTGTATATAACTCTATATAGGTTTGTATTTTTTAATGAACAACAATACTCTTTGTTTTCTATATCATCACAAATCTTTTGTTTAACCTTTTCAATTTTTACTATATATTTTACATTAAGACTTAGCTCAACCTTTCTTCTATTTCCTTCAAATCTTTCGATTATAAGCTCGTTATCTATTATTTGATATCTAAATTTTCTTTTGCATTTTTTCCATAAGTTGTACTGAACTGCAAGTAAAACTAAAACACTAAGATAAATAAAGTATGCAAAATAGCTTAGCTTCCTGCTTATTTCGCTTAATATAAGAAATCCATTAAGAAAGATGAAAAATACAATTACACCAAGCATTATCTTTGCAAGCTTCTTCTGTCTGTATTCCACAACTTCTCTGTATAATATCCCCATAAAAATCTCCTTCTCTCTGAAATCAACAAACTGATTATATGCTATATATACAAATAATGCTACATTCAAAAGAAGCTTAAAAATGCTTAAAATGCTTATAAACATGATTTTAACTAAACTATAACACTTAATTGTAGCCAATTATTATATATCTCTTTTTTTTTCGTTATTTCTCAGCCTGTAGTTTGTTATTTGTTTAACTTTGCATTTTTTAATAAATTAACAACATATATACTAATATTATTTATAACATTTGCAAGTTTTACTTGCGTTATCATTCATTTTTAAAAATATTAGAATTTAATTCGCCATAGTAAATTGCCTTTAATATATCTTGCATTTCATCATAATTAACCTTAACTGGATTTACCCTTGTTGAACCCTGTAATGAATTTTCAGTAAGTTCATTTATGCTTTTTAAAAATTCTTCTTCATCTATTAATGCCTCCTTAAAGGACAATGGTATGTTTAATGATTTGTTTAATTCTATGACTGCATCTATAAAATTATTCACTTTAATAGCTTCTGCAAGATTTTCAAGCCTTTTTTCTACACTCTTATCCTTTGAATTAAACTTCAATACGTATGGAAGGCAAATTGCATTTAACAGCCCATGTGGTAAATCATATTTTCCTCCTATTGCATGGGATATCCCATGTGCCATACCAAGACCAACATTTGAAAAGGCACATCCTGCCATACACTGATATTTATGAACTTTATCCCTACTTATAATATCTCCATCTTTATATGATTTAGCCAAGTATTTAAAGATTCCCTTAACTGCTCCTTCTGCTAAAACCTCTGTAAACTCATCTATATTTTTATTTATATAACATTCTACTGCATGTGTTAATGCATCCATTCCTGTTTCAGCAACAACTTGTTTTGGCATTGAAAGAGTAAAACTTGAGTCTAATATAGCATAATCAGGAATAAATGCGTTAGATTTTAAACCTATTTTTATATTTTTATCTTTATATGTTATAACAGATGCCCTTGTTACCTCTGTTCCCGTCCCTGATGTAGAAGGAACTGCTATAAATTTTATTTTATTTCTAACCTGTGGCAAAGTAATTGAATCTGCCCTTTCAATATCTAAATCATATTCATAAAACAGTGCCATAGATTTCGCAGCATCTATTGGAGAGCCTCCCCCTATACCAATTACAGTATCCGGATTAAACTTTTTCATTTCCTCTATTCCATTTTTGACTACATCAGTTGTAGGATTTTTTGAAACTCCTTTAAATATGTATGTATCTGCCTTTTTGTCATTTAATAACGTCAACAACCTATCCATAGCCCCATTTTCAAACATTGCCCTTCCACCAGTTACAATAAAAACTCTTTTCATATCAACATTTTTAATAAAATCAATTGCACTCTCTCCTATTATAATACTATTCCCATGAAACTTTAGTTCCTTCATAAAATCACCCCATATGCCTTTTTATTTATTATACCATAAAATAAAAAGAGGGTTTAAAAACCCTCTTAAATTAGCTTTGCTAACATACTTCCTAAAAGCACTCCAAGCACTCCTATTACACCAGGTAATGTTGGTGGTGCTGGTAGTGGCAAGTTTAGCTTTTTAAATAGAGCACCTAGTATCATTCCTGCTACTGTAGCTAGTAAAATTGTTGTTAGATTCATTTTCTTTCCCTCCCTAAATTATTTTGAAATTTTATCAACTACCACTGAACCAAGCCATACACCAAATATACCCATAAAGGCATCTATAGTTGGTGGTGCTGGTACTGGAAGAGAAAGCTTTGCGAATATAAATCCAACAATCACTCCTGTAAGTAATGATAATACTACAAGTTTTGCCTCCTTCAATGCTCCTTTCTCCTTTCAATCAATAACCCTCCGCCCACCCTAGCTATTATATTTTATATAAATTATTCACCAAAATCAATAGAAAAATGTGCTATACTATTTTAAAATTTTGAAAAGATTATGGAAATTTCAGGTTGGGTTTAGACAAAAATAAAAAGAGTGAAGGGTTTCTTCACTCTTACTATGGTGCGGGTGGAGGGACTTGAACCCCCACGCACTGGGCACTAGATCCTAAGTCTAGCGCGTCTGCCAATTCCGCCACACCCGCTCGGTACATTATTTATTATAAACTATTATTTATAGTTTGTCAACAAAATTTTTATGGCGACCCAGAAGGGCCTCGAACCCTCGACCTCCGGCGTGACAGGCCGGCCCTCTAACCAACTGAGCTACTGGGCCATTAATTCTTTCAAAACTACACAGCCATTAGGTTATGATCAAGCCCTCGACCTATTAGTACCAGTCAGCTGAAAGCCTTACGACGCTTACACCTCTGGCCTATCTACCTAGTGTTCTTCTAGGGGTCTTACTAGCCTACGCTATGGGAAATCTCATCTTGAGGTGGGCTTTTCGCTTAGATGCCTTCAGCGCTTACCCCTTCCGAAC
>JAOAFH010000032.1 GCA_026416355.1 Clostridiales bacterium
TCGTGGGCTCGGAGATGTGTATAAGAGACAGGTGAAAAGTATAATACTAAAGCAGCTAAGGCTGAAGATGTTGGTGTTAAGGCTTTAGATGACTATACTCTAGAAGTAACTCTAGAATACCCAACACCATATTTCTTATCACTAACTGCATTCCCAACATTAATGCCAGTTAGACAAGATATAGTAGAAGCTAATAAGGATACATGGGCAACAAAGCCAGAAACTTATATAGGAAATGGTCCATTTAAGTTAAAGGAATGGAGACCAAAGGATACTATAGTTCTTGAAAAGAATCCAAACTACTTTGATGCTAAGAATGTAAAACTTGATAGAATTGAAATGAAGATGATTGAAGATTCTACTTCAGCTCTTGCTTCATTCCAAGGTGGACAATTAGACTTTATGGAAGCTCCACCAACTCAACAAATACCAGAACTATTAAAGCAAGGAATTGCAAAGAAATACCCATACTTAGGAACTTACTTCTATGTACTTAACCTATCAGACAAGGCTGAAAAGGTTGATGCAGCAGCAGCTAAGGCTCTTAAGGATGTTAGAGTAAGAAAGGCACTTACACTTGCAATAGATAGAAAGGCTCTAATTGACACAGTTGCAAAGGCGGGACAAGAACCAGCTACATCATTTGTTCCAAGCAGCATTATTATGCAAGATGGTAAGGATTTCAAGAATAAGCATTATTATAAGGCAGAAGGCGATGTAGAAGAAGCAAAGAAACTTCTAGCTGAAGCTGGATATCCAAATGGTCAAGGATTCCCTAAATTATTAATAACTTATAATACAAGTTCAGGACATCAAAATATAGCTCAAGCAATTCAAGAAATGTGGAAAAAGAATTTAGGTATTAATGTAGAATTAAAGAACGAAGAATGGAAGGTATTCCAAACAACAAGAAAGAATAAAGAATATTTAGTTGCAAGACATGGATGGATAGGAGATTATATGGATCCAATGACATTCCTAGATATGTGGACTTCATATAGTGGCCAAAACGATGCAGCATATAACAATCCAGAGTATGACAAGAAGATAGATGCAGCTAAGAGAGAAGCAGATCCTATAAAGAGAATTCAATTATTACATGAAGCAGAAGATATATTAATGGCTGATATGCCAATAATCCCATTATATTACTATGTAAATGTAGTATGTATGAAGGATTATGTAAAGGGTGTTCACAAGTCACCTCTAGGATTTGTATTCTTTGATAAGGCATATGTAGAAAAATAAATTTTAAAGCCCACTTTCGTGGGCTTTTTTATCTTTCAGGAGGAGTCTCACGCCTTGGAGTAAAATAGGCACAATCAGTACCATGTCCTATGGCATTTACAGTAACACTAATATGACTAAGTGTACATTTGCCGTTTTTTTCATGAATACAATTTGCTGAGCAGTTAATATTTGTCATTAATTATCCCCTCCTTATCTTTAGTATAATTCAAAACTAACATTTTTATCACAAATTAGTATTTAAAAATACATATGCTCCATATAGGGCATAGGTAGTATTAAAATATTTAGAGGCTTTAATTGTATTTTCTTTTTTGAAATTAATTCTAATGCTCTTTAAAAAGATAGGGGGTTTGTCATTTATATTTAAATTTTGGAAATATGATTCAAGGTCTTTTGTTGCTAAATTAATATTTTGAACTATACCACTATTATTTACAGCTGAATTATAAAAATCTACAAGAGTATTTAAAGAAGCTTCATCGCTAAATATTTTATATCTTAGTAAAAGTAATTTAACAGTTTCAGCTATGTCTCTTATTGACATACTTACTTTGTTTTCATAATTTTGAATAAATAATGAGTAGTTTGGATTATAGTATGCTAAAACATATTTATATATTTTTGTTGAGAAATCTAAGAATTTATCAATACCGGTTGCTAGATATCCTTCCATTAAAGCGTTTGAACAACGAATGTTAGTATAAAAGCTAACAGGTGAGAAGTTGTTTTCTCCCTTTTCTACTTCTCCAGTAGCTTTAATTCTATTTGTAAGTTCGTCACATAAAAGAGTTATACATTCTTTATAAAATAATTTTCTAGATTCATCATCATCAATTTCGGTACATGAATATAAAAGATTAATACATTGAGCTATGCCTCTTGATGATAAAAATATAAGTTCATCTTTAATTGATGTAATGTACTCATATATACTAGACAACTCAAAATTAAATCTTTCTGTTTCGTTTTCATTTGCATATCTTTGGTTAAATACATTATTATAGATCTGTTTTAAATAAAGTAAACTTGTAAAAACTAATAGTTGATTTTGAATTTTTATGTTTGTCTTGTTAGGTTTAATATCAGGTTTATCTTCATATGATTTTGATTTATCCTTAACATCAATAAAAAGACCCTCTTCATTACGCATATGAGAACATAAAAAATCGTAAAATTGAGTAGCTACATTAACAAGTGTATTAGATAAGTAAGGCCTTGTTTCTTTTAGATTATTTGCTAAAGATAACATTGATAGGATTGCATAACATTGACCTTCTACTGTAATTATTTTATTAAAACTATTTATATCCCACATATAAATCCCATAGTTTAAGTAATCATCTTGTGGAGGAGCAAAAACTGGTTTGGCTTTTTTATAAACACATCTAATTGGTACTATGTTATCAAATATATCATCTATTTTATCTTCGGAGTGGTTGTATATTTTTTCTAGTATCTCTTTATTACGGTTTGTTATGGAGCCACAACCAGATAATAGGCAAGTATTTAGAACAGTTAAATCGCTAAAAAGTTTCAAATTATTTATAATATCCTGCACTTGATTTAAAGTAACAACATTATCCTCCATGGGTTCACCACCAAAAATTTCTCTTATATATATATTATGAAAAATGGACATGCAAAGTTCTTATTTTAATAAAAAATAATTTGTAAAAAATAAGTTATTGATTGTATAATGGTAATTAGATTGGAGGGAATATTATGGATGTTGGTAAGTTGCCAAATGATGTGCTTAAAAAAATAGTTTTAGATAGATTTAAAATAAGAAATAAGGATATAATTGTAGGTCCTAGTTTAGGTGAGGATTGCACTGCTATATCGTTTGATGATGAGGTTTGTGTTTTAACAACTGATCCTATAACAGCAGCTGCAAATAAAATTGGTGAACTTGCAATAAATATTAATTTAAATGATATTGCATCTTCAGGTATTGATCCCATAGGTGTATTGGTTACAATTTTATTGCCACCAAAAACAAATTATAATGAACTAGAAGAAATTATAGATGAAATAGATAAAATGTGCAGAAAACATAACATAGATGTTTTAGGAGGGCATACAGAGGTTACTGATGCGGTAAATAGAGTTGTTATATCTGTTACTGCAATAGGTAAAGGTCTAAAAAAAGATTTTATTAAAACATCAGGTGCAGATGTTGGAGATGATGTTGTTTTAACAGGGTTTGCAGGACTTGAGGGAACAAGCATAATTGCAAATGATTTTGAGGAGTATTTAAAAACAAAAGTTGATAAAGATACAATTGATAGAGCAAAAGGACTAATCGAAGATATAAGTGTTTTAAAGGCTGCTAAAATAGCAAGAGATTTTGGTGTTACAGCTATGCATGATGTTACAGAGGGGGGAGTTTTAGGTGCCCTTTGGGAAATAGCAGAAGCTTCAGGAAAAGGAATACATATTATAAAAGAAAACATTCCTATATTAAAAGAAACAATTAAAGTGTGTAAAGTTTTTAATATAGATGCTTACAAACTTATATCAAGTGGTTCGCTTGTTGTAACATGTAAAAACGGTGAGGACCTTTGCAAAAAGTTTATTGAAAATGGTATTAATGCAAGGGTAGTAGGGAAAATTATTGAATATGAAAAGGTAGTTGAAAGCAATAATAAAATTGAAGAATTAGAACAACCTTATTCAGATGAGATCTATAAAGTTGCCATTAAGGAGGAGTAATATGAGAATTGACGGAAGAGAAAATAATGAGCTAAGAAAGATAAATATAACTAGAAATTATACAAAATATGCAGAAGGATCTGTTTTAATAGAATTTGGAGATACAAAAGTTATTTGTACTGCTTCAATTGAAGATAAGGTTCCACCTTTTTTAAAGGGGACAGGCGAAGGATGGATAACTTGTGAGTATGGAATGCTTCCAAGATCAACCCACTCAAGAAAGCCAAGGGATGTAAGTAAGGGAAAACCAGATGGAAGAACAGTTGAAATACAAAGACTTATAGGAAGAGCTCTAAGGTCAGTTGTTGATTTAAAAGCTTTTGGAGAGAGAACTATATGGATAGACTGTGATGTTATCCAAGCCGATGGAGGAACAAGAACAGCTTCAATTACAGGGGCATTTATAGCACTTGTGGATGCTGTGAATAAACTAGATAAAGAAGTTTGTTTCGAAGTTTATCCAATAAGAAATTTTGTAGCTGCCATCAGTGTAGGGGTAGTAGATGATATACCAATGATAGATTTGTGTTATGCTGAAGATTCAAATGCAAAGGTTGATATGAATGTTGTTATGACTGATAAACATGAATTTATTGAAATTCAAGGAACAGGTGAGGATAGACCTTTTTCTAAGGATGAACTAGCAAGTCTTCTTTCATTAGCTGAAGAAGGACTTATAAAAATATTTGCTCTTCAAAAAGAAACTTTAGGAGAAGGTGCTAATAGAGTAGGAGAAAGAAGGGAGATTATAGATGAGATTGATAGTAGCCAGCAACAATAATCACAAAATTCACGAGATAAAAGAGATATTAAAACCTTTTAATATAGATGTAGTTTCCCTAAAGGAAGCTGGAATAAATATAGACATAGTTGAAGATGAAAAAACTTTTGAAGAAAATGCTTACAAAAAAGCTAAAACCATATACGATTTGACAAATGAAGCAGTTTTAGCAGATGACTCAGGACTTGAAGTTTATGCTCTAGATAATGCACCTGGGGTTTATTCAGCTAGATTTGCAGGTGAAGAATGTAACTATCAAAAAAACAATGAGAAACTTCTAAAGTTATTAGAAAATGTTGACGATAAAGACAGAGGAGCAAGATTTGTCTGTACAATGATTTTAATAACTAAAGAAGGAAAAGTTATTAAATCAGTTGGAACAATAGAAGGTGTAATTTCAAGAGAAATGAAGGGAAACAACGGGTTTGGATATGATCCATTATTTATTGTTCCAAGCTTAAACAAAACTTTTGCAGAACTTTCAGAAGAAGAAAAAAATAAAATTAGTCATAGGGGTAGGGCCCTAGATAATTTAAAAAAGGAGCTTGAAGCTTATTTTAATGTAAGGGGTTAAGGAGGAGAATGTTTTGAAAATTGCTGTGGTCAGTGATTCTCATGGGAATTTATATTCACTAGATAAGGCCTTAAGTGAACTTGGTGATTTTGATATGATTGTTCACTTAGGAGACCATTTTAATGATATAGTTAAAGTTAATGAAAAATACAAAAGGCCGATAGAATATATATGTGGAAATAACGATTATGGGAAAGATGTTAAATACGAAAAAGTTATAGAAGTTAATGGTAAGAGATTGCTTTTAGTGCATGGTCATAGATATGATGTATATTATAATATTTTAAAGCTTTATTTAAAGGCCCTTGAGGAAAATGTAGATATAGTATTGTTTGGTCATACCCATGTACAAAAGGTGGATAGAGAAGGGGAGATTTTATTTTTAAATCCAGGCAGTACGTCAAGACCAAGGGATGGAATGCCTGGAGCAGCACTCCTAGAGATAAAAGATGATGGAGAGGTTGAAGTTAGAACAATTAGATTTAAGGTAGAATGAAAAAAATACCTCTAAAAAAGGTATTGACGAATAAAAAAAAATATTATATACTTTATTATGTCAGTCGGGGTGTGGCGCAGATGGGAGCGCGCGTGGTTTGGGACCATGAGGTCGCAGGTTCAATCCCTGTCACCCCGACC